>CAZGMM010000070.1:0-12938 GCA_964526845.1 uncultured Halanaerobiales bacterium
TTAAGACTTCCAGCATCTCGGCCCGCATCGGTCGGGCAAACCAGGCTTCCTGTCTTAAACCCAGACTTAAAGCGGGTAGTATTACAGATACAAAGCTAACCATGCCGGCAATTGGAACCCAACGCAGCTTTAAACCGAATATGTATAAGAATAAAATACCCAACCAAAACGAGGGAATTGAAATCCAAAATATGGCCTGTACCGTTGTTAAATAGTCAAGCCAGCTGTTCCGTTTAAGGGCAGCCAAGATGCCCATCACCACCCCGAGAACAACTGATATCACCAGTCCTGACAGGGTTAAAATTAAAGTCGGACCGATCCGATTTTTTATTAAGGTATTAACCGACCGGTTATATCTTATGGAAGTACCCAAATCTCCTTTAAGTAGATTTGACATCCAGGCTAGATACTGGATATGGAGAGGCTTGTCCAAATTATATTTAGCCCTCACAGCTTCTATATTTTCTTCACTAGCATAAGGACCTAACATAATTCGGGCCGGGTCTCCGGGCGTTAGGTGTAGGATTAAAAATGCAATCAGGGTTACACCGATAGCGGTTATAATCGTTCTTAAGGCTTTATTTGCCCAGTATTTTTTCCTATTAGACATTATATTTTTTCCTCCTTACTGAAAAGTTCCTTTAACGACTGCCTGTTTGTCTTCAAATAATACTTTGCCTTTTGCTATTACTGATTCAATTTCTAAACTCTCTTTATCCAAAATGACAAGGTCTGCATCGTTGTCTTTTTTGATCTTACCCTTATTTTCTAAATCAAATATTCGGGCTGGATTTTCAGTTATTACTTTTAAGGCAGTTTCAAGATTTATATCAAGATCTTTCACAGCACTCCTTACAGCCGCAAAAAGTGAAGATACTTGTCCGATCCGCATTCCGGTCATCTTGCCATTTTCGTCAAATTTGGGTAAACTGCCCTGGGCATCAGAACTAAAAGTTATATTTTCAATGGGAGTATTTTCTTCAAGTAAAAATTTTAAGCTTATCGCACATTCATTAGTTTTCTGTTGATTACTTGAAGAACTGGTCGTTAAATCTATCAAACCACCTATTTTAGCATAATCCCTACCCTGTGCAAGCAATTTTTGGCTTCTGTTAATATGGGTGGGCAGCATATTTTTTGGTGAGAGAATATCCTCCTCTATAATCTTATATAGGTAGCCTAAGCCGTTTTTTCCTCCCCCCATATGAATATTAACTATTCCTGCTTTACCGGCCAGCATACCGCCAATACTGGTCTCTGTGACCACTTTCTTAAACTCGTTATAGGTCGGTTGGGATGAGCGGTGGTCTTCTATCGCTACTTCTCCCGTTCCTATTACTTTATCTATTAATATGATGTCCTCTCTAATACCTTCTGTGATTGTATTGACCGGTATCCGGTAGGAACCGGTGTACATATATGTAGTAATTCCTTCTTCTTCTAAAGCTTTACTTTTAGCAAATAAAGACCTTAAGTTTCTGGTAACACTATCTGTGCCCAGACAGCCGACCGCAGTAGTAACTCCCCCCGTTGTGATATCGGTCAACTTAATTTCAGGTGTCCGGGTCTTAAAACCACCTTCTCCCCCTCCTCCTAAAAAATGGACATGGGTATCAATAAAGCCCGGTACCAAATATTTACCTTCAGCATTAATTGTTTTAAAATTAAGAAAATTTAAGTTAAAATTTTCGCTAATATTCTCTTCTATACTTTTTATCTTATCTCCTATGACCAAAATATCCTTCTTTCCTATGAAATTTGGATCAAAAATTTCGGCATTTTTTATGATAATATTCATTAAAAAACTCCTTTCACAAATATATATTTCTACTATATAATATTATGCAATTTGTGTGCCAATTAACAAAGTTAATATGACGGGCTTTTTTACATAAAAAAAGCCTTAATGGGTTCTATTGGTGGGCCATTAAGGCTTAATGGTTTTATTGGTTTATATATTTCTCTCCTGAAGTTGTTAAATAGGTGCCCTTTTTCCCTTTTCCTTTTTTGACTAAACCTTTTTCTTCTAATTTATTAAGTCGGTTTCTAATTTGATATTTGGTTAGGGGAAAGGAAGTATTTTGTGATTTCTCAGCCAAAAGTCTCCGACCAACCACATTATTTCTCTGTTTTAGCTGATCGATCAATTCTAATAAAAATTTCTCTTCTTCCGTTAGGCTTAGCATTTGGTTAAACCTATCCTTATCAATCACTATCTCACCCTTAAAGAAATCACGGTTGGGTATATCTGCTAAGGTAATTTCTTTACCTTCTCTTACCGCCAGCATATAATTAAGGGTGTTTTTTAACTCTCTTATATTACCATACCAGTCATACTTTAAAAGTTCATTAAATACTTCTTCTTTTATTTCAATGGGCTTAGTACTTTCCACTTCAATAAAGTAATCCATTAATTCTCTTAAGTCTTCTTTATGTTCTCTTAAAGGGGGCAGCTTCAGATAGCCAATTTTTAAGCGGTAATAGAGATCTTTTCTAAACTTACCCTCTTCAATTAAATTCCATAGATTTTTATTGGTCGCAGCAATAACTCTTACATCAACTTTGTTTATCTTATTACCACCGATTCGCATTAATTCTTTTTCCTGCAGTACGCGTAATAAGCGAGCCTGGACTTCGATGGAAATATCACCAATTTCGTCTAAAAAGATTGTACCGCCGGCGGCCTGTTCAAATAGTCCTTTCTTACCTTCCTTTTTAGCCCCGGTAAAAGCACCGGCTTCATAACCAAAGAGTTCACTCTCGATCAACTTATCTGGTAATGCGCTGAAGTTTACTGCTAAAAAGGGTCCATTTTTCCTTTTAGAGCTATTGTGAATAGCATTGGCAAACAGTTCTTTGCCGGTCCCGCTTTCACCTTCAATAAGAATCGTTAAATCTGTTTTTGCCAGTTTTTTAGCTACTTTTTTAACTTTTCTATTAGCCCTGCTTTCTCCTATAATATCTTCAAAATTATACTTGGCTACAAAGCCTTTATTTATAAACTCCTGGTTAATACGCTTGGTGTCATCCATTGTATCTTTTTCACTTTTAAATACCGCAGTATAATAGTCTGATTCAGGTAATGAAAATTTACTTACTACATAGTTTTTATTTTTTATTTCAAAAACTTTTTTATCCTTTTTATCAGACATCAAAAATGTAAGTAAATTTTTACTGTATATTAAATCTCTAATACACTTCCCGTTAACATTATAAGAATTTAAATTAAACAGGCCATTAAAATTAGCATTGGTAACACTTATATACCCTTTGTTATTATAAACAACTAAAGCATCATTTAAACTGTTAATGACCGTACTAAGATGTTCGTTTAAATTGGATACTTCATTGGCAGATTGTGCAAACTTTTTGGCAATATTAATAATCTTGTTTAGATAAGACCGGGAAAACTGACCGGCTTTATGTTCTAAAATACCGAGTTTGTTTAATATTTTTAAAATAGTAGTGAAGTCAATAATGCGGGGACCTATATTATATACCTCTTTAACAAAATCAGGTACCTTATTAACTTCCCCCGGGGTAATAGCTACCTCGGCTTTTTTAATTTCCTCTGTCATATCAGGATAATAGGGATACAAGTTTATGTGATCGATCTGCAGTTCTTTTAAGGCTTCTATACCTGCATAGGCAGTCTCTTTGATATCATTTACAAACAATACCTTTGTATCGGGATCTAAAAACATTATTTCATCGATAGCATCATAATTGATCGTCCTTTTGGCTGTGATAATTTCACAATCTTCACAGAGTTTATCGGCAGCAAGAAGTTCCTTATATAATATATCGCTTGAAAGGATAACAAGGTCATCTTTTATTTTACCTGTCAGCCCTTCATCAACTGCATAACTATTTATGGGAATATTTTCAGTAATATATTCCTTTAACTGTTTATGAAGGGTCTGCCGGGTCTGCTCGGTCCCAGTCACAAGAGTTAGACTTGCAATCTCTGCCATTTTATTTGCCCCTTTAATTATTAATCTTTTCCCTAAACATTTTATTAACCATCTGTGGGTTTGCTTTGCCTTTGGTCTCTTTCATAACCTGACCTACGAGATAACCGATCGCCTTATCTTTACCATTTCTTATATCTTCAATTACATCTGGATTATCTTCTATGATTTCTTCTACCAATTCTTCTAACTTATCTTCATCACTGATCTGTTTTAGTCCTTTTTCTTCTACAATATCTTCGGGGTCTTTACCTGTATAGAACATCTCTTCAAAGACAGTTTTTGCTATTTTGGAACTTATCACATCTTCATCCATCATCTTCAGCATTTTACCCAATAATTGACCGGTAATCTTGGTCTCTTCAACTTCCATCTTTTCTTCATTAACCAGTCTTAGAAACTCTCCCATAATCCAGTTGCTGACTTCTTTGGCATCCTCATATTCTGAAACACATTCTTCAAAGAGATCAGCTAATTCCCGGCTGTCTGTTAAGACATCTGCGTCATATTCAGGTAGGTCATAATCTTCAATAAAACGTTTTTTGCGGACAGCTGGCAGCTCGGGTAGTTTTTCTTTAATCTCATTTTCCCAGCTTTCATTGATTTCTAGTGGTACTAAATCTGGTTCTGGGAAATAGCGGTAATCATTTGCTTCTTCTTTACCTCTCATGGAGATTGTCTTACTTTTATCCTCATCCCAGGTTCTGGTTTCCTGGACTATGGTTTCTTCTGCATCTATCATCTGTCTCTGCCTTTTTTGTTCATAGGCGAGTGCCTTTTCAATTGCTTTAAAAGAATTCATGTTTTTTAGTTCTACCTTGGTCCCAAATTCTTTATCACCACGGGGCCTGAGTGAAATATTTGCATCACATCTTAAAGAGCCCTCTTCCATGTTACAGTCGGATACACCTAGATATTCTAATGTTTTCTTTAAGTAGTTTAAATATTCCCTGGCCTGTTCAGGAGTTCTAATATCAGGTTCACTCACTATTTCAGCTAGGGGTACACCCGTTCTATTGTAATCAACCAAACTACCCGATGATCTATCAATACTACCTTCATGGATTAGTTTACCGGCATCTTCTTCCAGGTGGATTCTAGTAATACCTATTTTATGAGTTCCTTCTTCGGTTTCAACCTCAATAAATCCATCCTTGGCTATCGGTAGGTCATACTGAGAAATCTGATAAGCCTTTGGTAGATCAGGATAGAAGTAGTTTTTGCGGTCAAATTTGCTATAGGTAGCAATTTCACAGTTTAAAGCTAAACCGGTCATCACCAGATAATCAACTGCTTTTTTATTTAATACAGGCAGTGTCCCTGGTAGACCCAAACAAACCGGACAGGTATTGGTATTTGGTTCACTACCAAATTCTGTACTACAGGAACAAAATATTTTAGAGTCAGTATCTAATTGGACATGTACTTCCAGTCCAATCACCGTTTCATAATTTTTATCCATTATTACACCTCCATCTCTATTTCAAAGCCGGATATTTAATATCCAAATCCAATATCTTCTCTAACGAATAAGCAGCCTGTATTAGTTTTTCCTCTTCAAAATGTGGGCCCATTAATTGAATACCGATGGGAAGACCTTTCTTGTCAAATCCACATGGTAACGATATTGCCGGAATACCGGCAATATTTACAGGTACTGTAAAGATATCAGCCGCATACATTTCTAAGGGGTCCATCTTTTCACCAATTTTAAAGGCTGTGGTGGGAGTAGTTGGTGATACTATAAAATCATACTCCTCAAAAATTTCATCAAAGTCATTTTTTATAAGGGTTCTTACCTTTTGAGCTTTTAGATAAAAGTCGTCATAATAACCGGCACTTAATACATAGGTACCAAGCATAATACGTCTTTTAACTTCATCGCCAAAACCCTTTTGTCTGGTTCCAGTGAACATATCCCTAAGATTATTGGCATTTTCAGCCCTCAAACCATAGCGGACTCCATCATATCTGGCCAGGTTAGAGCTGGCTTCAGCAGTTGCTATTATATAGTAAGCTGCTAGGGCGTATTCAGCCCCTGTCACATCTACTCTTTCCACGGTAGCACCGGCTTCTTCAAGTTTTTCTACCGCCTTCATGACAGATTCTCTTACTTCTTTATCAAAATCGATCTCAAAATATTGATTAGGAATACCTATTTTCATATCCCTTACATCATTTTTTAGATAATCTGTGAAATCAGGATATTCCCTATCAACACAGGTGGAATCATTATCATCATTACCGGTAATTACATTCATCATCAGGGCTATATCATCAACATTACGGGCTAAAGGTCCAATTTGGTCCAGGGAAGAAGCAAAGGCAACCAAACCATACCTGGAAACCGCCCCATAGGTGGGTTTCATACCAACAACTCCACAGAAAGAAGCGGGCTGTCTAATAGAACCACCGGTATCAGAACCTAAGGCAACCGGGGCCATTCCAGCCGCTACAGCGGCGGCAGAGCCTCCACTCGAACCACCCGGTACCCTGTTTTCTCCCCAGGGATTTACAGTGGGGAAAAAGGCGGAGTTCTCGGTTGAAGAACCCATCGCATATTCATCCATATTGGTCTTACCCGTTATTATGCCACCCGCTTTTTGTATCTTTTTTACAACGGTCGCATCAAAGGGTGGGTTATAGTTTTCAAGCATCCGGGAAGAACAGGTTGTTTCAATTCCTTCCGTTGAAATATTATCCTTGATTGCAACTGGCAGTCCTTTTAAATAAGTATCTTCATAATCCTCTTCTTTAAGCTTATCTATCTCTAAATCTTCATTTGTATTGACAAAAGCCTTTACCTTGGAATCCACACTACCAATCCGGTAGGAAAAAGACTCGTGAATATCATTTAATTTAACTCTTTTTTCATCCAACATCTTTTTTAAATCGGTTAATGATCTCTTATATAATTTCATATCGTATTCCCTTAAATGGGATTGACACCTCCTTAATTATCTTCATCCATTATTTTTGGTACTCTGAACTGGTTATCTTTTTGTTCGGGTGCATTCTGTAGTACTTTATCAAGTTCAAGAGATTCTTCCACTTTATCTTCTCGCAAGACATTTTTTACCGGAATCGTATAAGCGGTGGGTACTATATCTTCCGTATCTAACTCATCAAGTTTTTCAACATAGTCTAAGATATCACTTAACTGCTTGGAAAACTTTTCTACTTCTTCCTCAGAAAGTTTAAGACTGGCCAGATCAGCAATATACCTAACTTCATCTTTATCAATCACTTATTATCACTCCTTATCTTCTTCATCTTTAAATCTATCTAAAAGATTACCCGCTACCATAATCCTTAGTAATAGGCTTAAGCCAATCCCCATAAAGCCAACTACAAAAAGACTAAAATAGACACGGGCTAAAATATTTTCAATATAACCGAAAATCCCCATTATTAAGTAAATGGTTAAAGTAAAGGCAAAATATCTTCTATATAATATAAAACCTGGTGCTAAATACTTACTCTCAGTCCGCTTGGTCCTTACTATCTTGACCAACCAATCGGAGATATATACTCCTGCTAACTGCAGTCCAAAGATAACTACAGCCCAGGGCCAAAAATACTGCGGACTAAATATAGCTATCAGTATTACAGATAATACTGAAGCGGCCAGGGCGTATTTATAAAATTCCCAGTCCAACAAATCAACTACCTCCCTCTATTAATTCTTTAAACTCATCTTCATTTAATATTTTCACATTTAAATCCTGGGCCTGACCATACTTAGAACCAGGATTATCTCCCACTACCAGATAAGAGGTCCTTGAACTGACACTGGATTTAACATCTCCCCCATACTTTCTAACTTGTTCCGAAGCCTCTTTTCTTGTATAGGAATCTAAAGCACCTGTAAATACAAACGATTTTCCCTCAAGGTGCTGGGTTACCTCAACTTCTTTTTCCTCTATTTCCATCTTCACACCGGCTTCTTTTAATTTCTCTAAAACTTCTAAATTATGCTCACTTTTAAAGAAATTGACTATGCTTTCTGCCATAACAGGTCCAATTTCATCAATTTCAACCAGTTCAGCCTGACTGGCATCTTTTAATTTTTCTATAGAACTGTAATGGTTGGTAAGAATCCGGGCTGAATTACTTCCGACATGCCTGATACCTAAAGCATATATTAGTCTGTTTAGTTCCCTGTCTTTGCTTTCTTCAATCGCATCTATTACATTTTGAGAAGACTTTTCGGCCATCCTTTCTAACCCCATTAACTGTTCTTTTTTAAGGTAATATAGGTCGGCAAAGTCAACAATCATCTCATTTTCTAAAAGCTGGTCTACCAAAGCAGGTCCCACTCCCTCTATATCCATGGCATCTCTAGAAACAAAATGGAGAATACTTTCTCTCCGTTGAGCAGGACAACTAATATTGGTACAGCGTGTTATCGCTTCCCCCTCTTCTCGGTACACTTTTTCACCACAGACCGGACAGTGGTCAGGCATCTTAAATTCTATCTCATTACCGGTCCTTTTATCTTTAATCACCTTAACTACTTCTGGGATTACATCCCCTGCTTTTTGGACTAAAACGGTATCATTAATCCTGACATCTTTTCTTTTGACTTCATCTTCGTTGTGTAGAGTAGCCCGACTAACAGTGGAACCATCTAAAAAGACTGGTTCTAGTACCGCATTGGGTGTTAAAGCACCGGTCCTGCCGACTGTAACATCGATATCCTTGACCTTCGTGGTCTTTTGTTGGGCGGGAAACTTATAGGCAATTGCCCAGCGGGGACTTTTGGAAGTACTCCCCAGATTTTCCCTTAATTCAAGCTGATCTATCTTAATTACCAGGCCATCTATCTCAAAATCAATATCTTCTCTTTTTTCAACCCAACTTTCACAAACTTCTATGACTTCATCTATGTTATCAAGTTTTTGATACCAATTTATATTAAAGCCGAGTTCTTTTAAAAACTCTAACGCCTCCTGATGTCTATTTATCTCATAATCCCCATTTTCAAAGTTAACCAGATCATATGCTATAAAGGAAAGCGGCCGCTTGGCAGCTACTTTCGGGTCAAGCTGTCGGACCGAACCGGCCGCTGCATTGCGGGGGTTAGCAAAGAGGCTCTCATCATTTTCGGCTCTTTTCTTATTCATCTCTTCAAAGTCGTCTTTTCTGATAAAAACTTCTCCCCTCAACTCCACATCTATATTATCTTTTCGTAATTTGAGAGGGATACTATTTATAGTTTTCAAATTATGAGTTACGTCTTCCCCAACCCGCCCGTTACCGCGCGTAGCTCCTAGTGTAAAAGAACCATTTTCATACCTTAAAATCGCGGACAATCCGTCAATTTTATGTTCTACAATATATTGATAATTATCAGTAGCTAAGTTTCTTTTTATTCTATCATCAAAATCTTTTAATTCCTGTTCTCCAAAGGCATTGGCTAGACTTAGGACCTGGGTGGAATGTTCAACTTTTTGAAACTCATCACGGGGTTCTCCCCCTACCCTTTGAGTGGGTGAGTCCTCAGACTTTAATTCTGGATACTTTTCTTCTAATTCTTCCAGCTCTTTTAGCATCTGATCATATTCATAATCAGAAATTTCTGGGTTATCCAAAACATGGTATTTATAGTTGTGTTTTCTTAAATCTTTTCTTAACTCTTCAACTCTTTTTTTTACATCTTCATCGACCATTATTAACCACTCCTAACAACTTTATGCTCTCTGAATAGGGGCATATTTTTCTAATAGCTTCTTGGGAGAACCCTTTCCAAAATCAATAGTTAATTCTAAGTCATTACCTTCTGATATATCTACTATTTTGCCTCTCCCCCAACGGCTGTGCACTACTTCTTGACCCACTTTATATTTATGGCTTTTTTGTTGTTTGCTTTTTTGAGAATTAAGGGCTTCTTCAATCTCCCTTTCAATGGCGGAAAATGATTTTTCTTTCTTTTTATTATCTATCAAGCTAAAAGGAATTTCATCTAAAAATTGAGAAGGGGAATTATATTCATTCCTGCCATATCTTCTTCTCCTTTTGGCATTGGTCAAATAGAGGACATCTTCTGCCCTCGTAATACCTACATAACAAAGCCGTCTCTCTTCCTCAAGACCATCTTCTTCCTCAAAAGAATTTTGATGAGGGAAAATGCCCTCTTCCATACCACTTAAAAATACGATGGGAAATTCTAAGCCTTTGGCGGAATGCAGGGTCATTAAAGTCACAATATCTTTACTATCTTCTAAGTTATCTACATCTGCCACCAAAGAAACTTCTTCTAAAAAGGTGCTTAAATTATTATCCGCATCTTCTCTTACATGCTCTTCTACTACATTATATAGTTCCTGGATATTTTCTATTCTGCTTTCCGCTTCATTGGTTTTTTCTTCTTTTAAGTTTTTAATATAACCGGTTTTTTCAGTTACCGCATTGAAAAGTGCGATTAAACCTTCTTTTTCATTTATCTTTTCCAACTCAACTATTAATTCGGCAAACTTTTTCACGCGTCCTTGATAGGAACCACTTAGATGGGGGTTCTCTTTCGATTTTTCAGCTGCTTTCAATAAACTGATATTATTTTGCTGGGCAAAGGTTTTAACTTTATCTAAAGTACCTGCCCCGATCCCCCGTTTGGGACTGTTAATGATCCTTTCCAAACTTAAGTTATCAGCCTTATTATTTATCAACTTTAAGTAAGCTATTATATCTTTGATCTCTTTTCTCTCATAGAATTTGAAACCACCAATAATCTGATAGGGGATGCCGTACTTCATCATGGCATCCTCGATCTGGCGGGACTGGGCATTGGTCCTATAAAGGACGGCCATATCATTAAACCTGTATTCTCCTTTAAGAAACTTCATCTTCTGGGCGATAAAATTAGCTTCTTTTTCAGCGGAAGAAAGGGTTTTATAATATACTTTTCCCCCTTCACCGCGGGCTGCCTTTAAACGTTTGGGCACCCTATTTTTATTATTTTCAATAACATTATCAGCCACATCTAAAATCTTTTTATGCGACCGGTAGTTTTGTTCCAGTTTGATCACTTTAGCATCCGGATAATCTTCTTCAAAGTTTAAAATATTTCTAATGTCGGCTCCCCTGAAAGCATATATACTCTGGTCCGGGTCGCCGACCACAAAGATATTTCTATACTTGCTGGCTAAAAGTTGAGCAAATTTATACTGGGCAAAGTTAACATCCTGGTATTCGTCGATTAATATATATTTATACCTCTCCTGATAGCGGTTTAAAACCTCTGGGAAATCTAAAAATAGTTCCACGGTTTTCATGATTAAATCATCAAAGTCAAGCGCATTATTATCTTTGAGTCTTTTTTCATATTCTTCATAGACGGCAGCAACTATCTTTTCAAAGTAACCAATGGCATCTTTTTGAAAAGCAGCTGCTTCAATTAATTCATTTTTAGCATTACTTATTCTATTCAATACTGCAGAAGGGCGGAACTTTTTAACATCATAGTTAAGATCTTTTAAGATATTTTTGACCATCTTTTTTTGATCATAAGAATCATAGATCGTAAAGTACCTATTAAAATCCAACCTGTTGATTTCCCGTCTTAAAATCTGTACACAAAAAGAATGAAAAGTACCCAAAAATATATCGTCTGCATCTCGGCCCGTCATCTTTTGGACCCTTTCCTTCATCTCATCGGCAGCTTTATTGGTAAAGGTAAGACCTAAAATTTGATGGGATTTAACCTCATATTTTTCTATTAAATAGGCAATGCGGTTGGTTAATACCCTGGTTTTACCTGAACCGGCTCCCGCTATGATAAGGCCGGGGCCTTTATGTAATTTAACAGCTTTTTCCTGCTGTTCATTTAGTTTTGCTATAATTTCTTTTGCTTTATCCATTAATGATTCACTCCTGATTAAATTATTGTATGTCTTTTTTAAAGTTTTCTAGCATATTTTTGAGGTCTAGATCGTTTTTTGAGTATAATAAATGAGATATACAGCTGCAGTCGCTGGAACCAAAACCTTCGACCATTAGTTTGAACTGATCTTTATGGTACAAATAATTAAAGAGCTTACATTCATAATCTTTGGAACCATTTAAAGTGAAATAATCTACTACCTCTGCTTCATCGAGCAGATAATCTATATGCCAGTGAAATTTCTTTTTTGTTCTAAGATGTCTTTCGATTCTGCTCTCTAAATTTTTTTGGGCAGAACCAATATAGTAATAAAAACCTTTTTTAAAATTATTGTCACCTAAAGCTCCTACCTCAATTGATTGGTTTTCAGTTAGCTCGATTTTTAGAATATATATACCGCTGTTTTCAGCTTCCATTTATTATCCCCTAACTATTTTACTTCGATGATTTGAATGCGCAATCCTTCCTTTAATAAACAATCTTTACTATAGATTTGATTAATGTTATAATTAAAAAAGACTGGTTAATAATTTGATATTTTTTGTACTTTTATCTGGCTATAGCGCAGCTTGGTAGCGCGCTTGCTTCGGGAGCAAGAGGTCCCCGGTTCAAATCCGGGTAGCCAGACCATTTTTATATATATGACACGAAATAATTATAACATAGATGAGGCGCGTTTGCATTTTATTGAAGTTCGTTTCTGTCAAACTTTTGTGGGGGCAACTTCCTCACAAGAAGAAATGAATTTAAATATTAGATAAATTAGACTCATTTTTCATTGTCTACAGTTTTTTTAAAAGATACATCAATTTTAATTTAATTTACCCTTAAACCCTCTCTAATTAAAGTCACTACCCCCAAAGTATTGTTTTTGTACTTTAAAAAATATTTTTGAATTTAAAGAACAGCTGGATTGTTTGTTTCCCAACTACTTAAAATCCTTAAAATCTCTATCCAGTCTTGACCTGACATTGGACCCTCAAGTGCTGGTAATCCAGCTTTGAGAACCTCTGATTCATCTCGGGATGGTTCTGTTTGTAAACTACGATTGCCTTCTTTTATTTCAGGCAACTCTTTAAATTCCC
>CAZGMM010000071.1:0-12847 GCA_964526845.1 uncultured Halanaerobiales bacterium
AAAGAGGACATATTAACCCTCTACTCCTTTGCCCCGAGAAATCGGGGTTTTTTATTTGTTAATATCAATTAATATGTTGAAGATGAAATAATGCAAAAAAGGTATACAATTTGACAAAAAACAATATAATGAATATACTTAAAATATAGATGATATTTTATTGATATTTTTTTTAAGGAGGAATAACGTTGACAAATTCATTAAGTGATAAAGCATATATAATTATTAAAGAAAAAATTTTGAATAATACCAGAGATAAATATATAAATTTAAGGAAAATGGCAGAAGAATTAGATATGAGTTATACTCCTGTAAGAGAAGCCTTTCAACGTTTAGAAAGAGAAGGTTTCCTTGAATTAATTCCAAAAGTAGGATATTTTATACCTGAACTCGATTTGAAAGATATTAGAGATATATTTGAAACTAGAGAGTGTATTGAAAATTATGTATTTAATAAAGTAATTGATAAAATAGAAGAAGAACATATTAAAGAATTAGAATCTTATTTGGATAAAATGATTAAAAATCTAGAAAATAATGAGATAAAAGAGTTTTATAAAAATGATAAAGAATTTCATAAGGTTTTCTTCAAAATTAACAAAAATTATTATCTTACTAACTTAATGGAAAATGTTAGAGAAAAACACTTAATTGGATCTAGGAAAACAATAATGGAAATGAAAGAAAAGGGGGTTGTACCAGCGATAGAAGAACATAAAAAACTTGTAGAAAACATTAAAAAGGGTAATAAAGGAGCAGCCCAAAAAGTATTTGCGGAACATATTCGAAATTCTAAAGAACGTATGGAAGATGGTTATTATTTATTTTCCTAAGTTTTGGATTCACACTTGACATTAATTATATATTAAACTATAATATAAGTGCAATATTGGTGATATATCATCAATATATTTCTAATTTGTGGAGGAAATTATGATTGAAATAGAAATTGAAGGTCATGATTTATATAGCCAATATAGCAGAAAGATCCAAGTACCTAACTTACTTAAAGTAAAGGATCTACTTGAATTATTGGATATCCCTGAAAATAAACGCAATTCAATATTGATAATTATAGATAACAAAGTTGTTTCTAAAGATTATACAATAAAAAATAATGAAATAATAAAATTATATTCTGTTCATTTTGGGGGATAAAAAATTTCTAGTTAAAATCTGAAAATTATGAATTTTATTAATATAATAACAAGGACATTTTCTTTACAATTTTTTGGAAAAGTATAAAACTAACTTTAGTATTTTCCCCACTAAATTACAACTTATCTGAAAGTAATATATAATCTTACCTAATATTATTTAAAAATGGCGAACAATCTTGTCTTACCCCACCAATAGAAATAAGAAAAATTTCTATTCAATCCATTCATAATTAAATAAAAAAACATTCATTATAAGCTTATATGATTTTATGAGATTATAAATATTTCATTGATATATCACTAATATATAAATAAGGAGAGTGGTTAAATGGCACATGTAAAAAAAGAAATAGTAAGACCAGAAAAAAATATTATTAAAAAATTTAGGGAAGTTTCAGTTGCCAGCGTTTATGAAGCTTCGGGAAGAAATGGTTATGTGGATTGTAATATTAAACCTATTAGTAAGGGATTTAAATTATGTGGTCCTGCTTTTACAGTACAATGTGCCCCGGGAGATAATCTAATGTTACATAAAGGCCTATCAATTGCAAAAGAAGGAGATGTTTTAGTTACTGTTACAGGTGGAGCATATAAATATGGATATTGGGGCGAAATGATGTCAGTATCTGCAAAAGCTAGAAAAATAGAAGGACTAGCTATCGATGGTTGTGTTAGAGACGGAAAAGATTTAAGGGATATGGGATTTCCTGTTTTTGCAAGAGGACAATGTATTCGTGGAACAGTAAAAGAAAATTTGGGACTTATTAATTACCCTATTAATTTTGGAAAAACTGTTGTCAATCCTGGTGATATAATCTTAGGAGATGAAGATGGATTAGTAGTGATAAACAAAGACAATTGTGAAGAAATATTAGAAAAAGCTCTAAAAAGAGAAGAGGATGAAGTAGAAAAGGCAAAAATATTAAGATCTGGTGTAACAAGTGTTGAATATAAAGGTTTAGATGAGGTTTTTGAAAAATTAGGCATGGTGGAGGAATAACAATGAAAGTAGAATATAAAAAATTAAAGGAAATTGTAATAGAAATATTAAAAGGTATTGGTGAAGAAGAACATCAGGCTAAATTGGCTGCAGATAGTTTAGTTAAAGCTGATATGAGAAACATTTCAACTCATGGTACATATTTGATTTTACCTTTGAAGGAAAGAGTAGAAGCTGGGATGTTAACTGTTCCAACTAATGTTGAAATTATAAATGAAGATAAAGGTAATGTAAATATGGATGGAGGCAATGGTATTGGTCAAGTAGGGGCAAGAAAGGCAATGGAAAAAAGCATTGAAAAAGCGAAAAGTAATGGAATTAGTTTAACACTTTTAAGAAACACCAATAATGTTGGTTTCTTGGGATATTATACAAATCTGGCAGCAGATAATGGTCTTATTGGATTTGCTGGTTGTAATGCTGCACCGGCTATGGCTCCTTGGGGTGGAGCTGAACAGTTTTTTGGTACTAACCCCCTATCTTTTGCTGTTCCAACTAAAAATGCTTACCCTATAATTCTTGATATGTCATCTAGTATAGTTGCTAGAGGAAAAATTAGAAGGGCAAAAAGAAATAATGAGAAAATTCCAGAAGGTTGGGCTTTAGATTCAGAAGGGAAGCCTACAACGGACCCAGAGGAAGCTTTAAATGGTAGTGTTTTACCTATTGCGGGTCCTAAAGGTTCAGGTTTAGCGATGATTGTAGATATCCTTGCTGGAATATTATCGGGATCTAGTTATGCCCCAAATTTAAAATCATTTCATAGCTTAGAAGGAGCCACCGGTGTAGGATTCTTTTGTGGTGCAATAGATATAGAAAGTTTTAAAGAGTTAAATAGCTTTTATTCTATAATAGATGAGTACATAAAAAATATTAAGAATATGAAAAAAGCTGAAAATGTAGATGAAGTCTATTTACCAGGAGAAATAGAACTAATCAATCAAGAGAAATCTATAAAAGAAGGAGTAACGTTGGACAGAAAAGTCGTTGAAGGTTTAAATAAAGTATTAAAACAATTAGATTTAGATTTAAAAATATGATTATTAAGATAGGAGGGTGATTGAATGGATACAATTCTAGAGGTTAATACCCGGTCAGGAGAAATCGAAAGAAGAAAAGCCACGGAGGAAGAATTAAAATGGGGAGGAAGACTATTTCTTTCCAAATATATGCTTAGAGAAACCACACCTCTATGTGATCCAGTAGGTAGAAATAACAAGTTAATATTATCAAATGGTTTACTTGCTGATACCAATTTGACCACGAGTGGAAAACTTTCTATAGGAGGAAAAAGTCCTCTTACAGGCGGTATTAAAGAAAGTAATGTTGGGGGTACAGCTGGAAAAAAATTAGCAAGGCTTGGAATTAAAGCTTTAATTTTAGAGGATATTCCCGAATCAAATAATGAGCCTCGTATTCTTTATTTGGAAAAAACAAAGGCTGAATTAGTTGAAGCTCCTGAGCTTAAAGGGAAAATGGTTGATGAAACTGTAGAAATTTTGAGAGAAAAGTATGGTTCAAAACCTGGTATACTTTGTATAGGACCTGCCGGGGAAAAAGAAATGTTTGGAGCAGGAATTGCGTGTACAGGACCAAAGGATGTGCAGGTCAGATTTGCTGGTAGAGGTGGGCTTGGAGCGGTTATGGGTTCTAAAGGAATTAAGGCCATTGTTATTAATGATAAAGAAATTGTAGAACCCAAATATGCAGATAAAGAATTATTTAATAAAGCCAAAAAAGAAATAGTCGATTATATACTAAACGACCCCAAAACCTCTCACCGTCATAATTATGGTACTCCTGATATTATTGAATTAGCAAATGAGGTTGGTCTCTTTCCTACAAATAATTTTAGCTCAGGTAGATTTGAAGATGCTGAAAAATTTTATGGTGAAAGATTAGCTTCTGTAATGGAAGAAAGAGGTGGAGAAGGCGGAACAGGTAAACCATGTATGAATGGTTGTATAATACAATGTTCAAATGTATATCCCGATAAAGATGGGAATAAAATAGTAGCATCACTACAATATGAAAATATTGGATTACTGGCTTCTAACTGTGGTATAGGGGATCCTGATGAAGTAGCTGAATTGAACAATTTAGTAAACCAAGTAGGATTAGATACTATTGAAACCGGAGCTGCGTTGGGAGTGGCTATGGAAGCAGGTATAATAGAATTTGGAGATGCAGAAGGGGCAAAAGACATAATAAAACAGGTTAAAGAAGGAACTCATCTTGGTAAGATAATCGGTAATGGAGTAGTGATTACTGGAAAAGTATTAGGAGTGATAAGAATACCTGCTATTAAAGGTCAGGGTATACCAGCTTATGATCCGAGAGCTTTAAAAGGAAATGGTGTTACTTATGTAACTTCTCCAATGGGAGCAGATCATACTGCTGCTAATACTTTTGGTACTATGAATGAGGTAGATCCTTTAGGAAGAGAGGGCCATCTTGAGAATTCTAAAAAATTGCAGATTAGAGCAGCTCTTCTCGATTTATTAGGAGTATGTTTGTTTATTAGGCCACCTTTTGTTAATAATCCCCAATTATTTGTTGAATTACTTGAAGGAAAATTTGGCTGGGATTTAACCCTAAATGATATAAGAGAATTTGGGAATGATATTCTCAACTCTGAAAGAGAATTTAACAAAAAGGCAGGTGTTTCGGAAGAATTCTTTGATATTCCAGAATTTATGAGGGAAGAACCCTTACCTCCAAATAATTCTGTTTTTGATATATCTTTAGACAAAATGACTGAAATTTGGGAAGTAAAACTTCCTGAAAAAGAATTTTAATAAATATTTCAAATAGGAGGTGAAATGTTTGGATTTAAATGGAAAAGTGGCGGTTGTTACAGGAGCCGGCAAAGGATTAGGTAAAGGAATTGCAAAGAAGCTATATAAAAATGGTGCTTCAGTAGCATTATGGGATATAGATTATGATTTAGTAAAAGATACAGCTAAGGAGATAGATCCTTCTGAAGAAAAAACACTACCTGTTAAAGCGGATGTAACTAATCAAGAAATGATTAAAGAGGCTGTTGATAAGACAGTTGAAAAATTCAACAAAATAGAAATACTTGTTAATAATGCTGGAATTTCAAATCATAAACCCTTAGAAGAAATGACCTTAGAAAATTTTCAAAAAGTTATTGAAGTTAATTTAACTGGAACTTTTCTTTGTTGCAAAGCTGTAGTTAGAATTATGAAAGAACAAGAGTATGGAAAAATAGTGAATATTGCTTCTTTGGGTGGAAGAACAGGCAGACCCGGAGTTGGAGTTAATTATGCTGCTTCAAAAGCAGGAGTAATTGGCCTCACTCAAAATTTAGCGAGGGAGTTAGGAGAAGATAATATTTATGTCAATTCAATTTGTCCAGGGCCTATTTTAACTGAACAAACTAAACAATATTCAAAAGAAGTGTTTGCTTCTTGGAATAAGGGTCGAGCCATACCTAAAGATGGTCTACCGGAAGATGTCGCAGATAGTGTACTATTTTTGGCCTCAGATAAATCTAATTGGGTTACAGGAGTGACATTAGATGTTAATGGAGGTATTTTAATTAAATAACAATTAGAATAGGGAGGTAAAATAATGTCAGATGTGAAGGTCGTTAAGATGGATGAAATAAAGGGAATAAAAAGAGACCCCCCAAGAATGTCTTGGATATTAGTTTCAGAGAAAACAGTAGGAGCTCAAAATCTAGCAATGGGAGTAAATGAAACTTATCCTGATGGAGAAGTACCTGAACATAAGCATGATAATGAAGAAGAAGTTATGTTTTTTCTCTCAGGGAAAGGGCGTTTTATTACAAAAGATGAAGAAATAGATGTGGAACCAGGAATTGTCATTTATAATCCTCCTGGCTCAAAGCATAAAATTATTAATACCGGTGATGAAGTATTAAGGTTTGTATGGATTTATTCACCACAATTACCCAGTCACCGTAAAAATAATTAATAGAAAGGAGAATAATTATGAGTAATATTGAACTACCTCCTGAAGGGGGAAGTATGGAAAAGAATAATAAAATCTATTTTCAAACAATGACAAAAAAAGATGTGGAAGAAAGATTAGAAGAAAATGATATATTATTAATTCCTTTGGGTTCAACAGAGAATCATGGTAAAGCAGGTCCTTATGGAGAAGATACTTTTATTGTGACCCGGTTAGCTGAAATGGTTGCAAAAAAAACCGGTTGTACAGTAGCAGAGCCATTATGGTATGGTTCTCATGTATTCCATCATCTTGGACAACCTGGTACTGTTCCCATTCCGGATGATGTATATGCTAGTTTTCTAAGGGCTATTATTTCAGGGTTTTGGAATACTGGATTTAGAAAGCAAATTTTCATAAGTAGCCATGGACAAGAATATATAATACCTTCAGCAATTCAAGAATGGGGCAAGAAATACCAGGTTCCTGCCATTATCACATTTTTAGATGTGCCTAATATTATGAAGGAGACATTATATGATGAAGAACATGGAGGACCTTTCAAAACACCCTTTAAACATGGTGATGAAGCTGAAACTTCAGTTTCTACAGCTTTATTTCCAGAATTCTGTCAATTAGAGAATGCAGAAGATACTGAATTATGGGGTTTTATGCCTGATGGTCATGTTGATAAAGGCGGAGATATTTATGGAAAACCTATACCGGGGCATGCACAAATAGGATTTAGTGGTATTGAATGTATTGTATATCCAGAAGGTGTATTAGGTAAACCCTCGTTAGCTGACCCTGAAAAAGCACATGGTGCTATAGAAAAATTTGTTAACTACGCTGTTGAATTACATGATGATATTCTGGATAGATTTCCTCCAGGAGAACTACCAGAAGCAAAGTATATGACACAAAGGAGTGAAGAAGAGATCGAAGAATTACTGAAAGGTCCAACTAATGGAGGGAAACATATTTATACTCTTGGATGGCCTTCTTAGGAGTTTATCTGAAAAATAACTATGGGGAATAAAAGGTGATGAAACAGACTAAACTAAATAAGAAAGGGGGTTAAACAAATATTCAAATAGTCGAATAAACAGTATGAGCTTATTGGCTTGAAAATTCTTTTAATATTAAAAAGGGGGAAATTAATAAATGAAGAGGAAAAGCTTTATAGCGATTTTCTTGACGATTACACTGGCTTTGATGGCTTTTACATTTCTTGGCTTAAATGAAGTGGAAGCCCAGGATGGGGAATACGTAATAAATTTGGCTCATGCTGATGCAATGGATGTTTATAAGTCCAGAAAACATGCTCAATGTGTTGCTTTTAAAAACTTAGTAGAAAGTAACAGTAGTGGAAGAATTGATGTAAAAATTCATGGTGGTGGTTCAGTTGGTGGTGAACGTGAATATGTAGAATCTGTTATGGCGGGTTCTTTACAAGCTGGTATTGCTTCTGGAGTTATTGCGAACTTCTATCCACCTGCAATGGTAAATTCTATTCCATATCTCTATCCTAATGCAAGAGTAGCTTGGGAAGTATTAGATGGTCCCTTTGGAGATAGGTTATCAGAAGGTTTATTAGAAGAAACCGGACTAAGAAATTTAGCATTTGCAGAAGTAGGCTTTAGACACTTTACTAATAGTAAAAGGCCAATTCATTCACCTGAGGACATGGAAGGTCTTAAAATAAGAGTAATGGAGACTCCAATTTATGTTAAATTAGTAGAAGCACTAGGCGCTAATCCTACACCAATTGCATGGAATGAATGTTATTCTGCTCTTCAAACTGGTGTAGTAGATGGAGAAGAAAATCCTGTTAGTACTATTGTATTTGCAAACTTTGCAGAAGTACAAGATTATCTTACATTAGATGGACATACTTATGGTGTGGATTGGTTTGTAATGAATAATGATTTCTATACCTCTTTACCATCAGATTTACAAAGAATTGTAGATAATGCGGCAAAAATTTCCAGTACTGTCGGTAGAGGTCTACAACAACTTAATTCTGCTGTTGGTTTAGGTACATTAAATGAAGCCGGTATGGAAATTTATAAACCTACTCCAGAAGAAAAGGAAGCCTTTAAAGAAGCAGCTCAACAACCTGTTATTGATTGGCTTAAAAATGAAACTGAAGTAGATCCACAATTAGTTGATGATCTATTAGAAAGAGTAGATCAAGTTTCTGAGGAGTTAGGTGTATAAGGTATGATTTTATAAGAGGGGAGGTTAATCTCCCCTCTTATGATTAAATGGGAGGTGATTAACCATTGAAGTATTTTGATAAGTTTTACAATTATTTAAATAAGTTTGAATATTTTTTTATAGTAATATTTTTAAGTGGAATGTTTATAATCGTCAGTTTAGGTGTTTTTTATAGATATGTTTTAAATAATTCATTAACTTGGACTGAGGAATTGGCGAGATATTTAATGATATGGTGTGCTTACTTTGGAATGAGTAGAGCTTTAGAAAGAGAAAAACATGTAGGGGTGGTAGCATTTATAAACATGTTACCAGAAAAATATACATATCTTGTAGAATTGTTTGGTAAGTTTATTATAATGTTCTTTTTGGTTTTTTTATTTAGATATTCCTTTGCACAATTAAAAGTATGTAGAATTCAAACTACCTCAGCAATGGGTATATGTATGATTTGGCCATATATGGCAGTTACATTTGGATCCCTTTTAATGATTTTGAAAAATATTAAATTGATATATGAAAAGATTGTCGCTTTTAAGGAATTTGATGAGGATTAATAAATAGTATTTTAAATTTAATTAGGTGGGAGATGGTACCATGTACCTAGGAATAATAATACTAATATTCTGTCTTGTTATAGGTGTACCAGTAGCTTTTAGTTTGGGTTTTGCCTCTTTATCAATTTTTGTAGTTTCTAGGGGTTTACCTTTTAGTTTAGTGGCACAAAAGATGTTTACTGGACTGGATAGTTTTCCTTTTATGGCAATTCCATTTTTCATTCTTGCAGGGAATTTAATGAATAAATCTGGTATTACAAAAAGATTGGTTAAATTTGCTGATATATTAGTTGGACATTTTACAGGAGGACTTGCTCATGTAAATATTGTTGCTAGTATGTTTTTTGCTGGAATCACTGGCTCTGCTGTTGCTGATACTTCTGCTATTGGTTCTATTTTAATACCCTCAATGGAAGAAGAAGGTTATGATGCTGATTTTAGCGCAGCAGTAACAGCTTCTTCATCTGTGATTGGTCCCATTATCCCCCCAAGTATACCGATGGTAGTATTTTCTTTATTAAGCGGTGCCTCAGTTGGAGCTTTATTTTTGGCTGGAATTATACCAGGGGTTCTATTAGGTTTTGGTTTAATGATGGTTGCATACATAATGGCTAAAAGGAGAAATTATCAAACTGCTGTCAAAAGGAAGCCTATCAAAGTATTACTGAAAGCTTTTTTTAAAGCTATAATACCACTATTAATGCCCCTTATAATTTTAGGGGGAATACTTTCAGGCGTCTTCACAGCTACTGAAGCATCAGCAATAGCTGTTGCATACGCGTTACTTGTTGGGTTTTTAATTTATCGCACTTTAAATTTTAAAGATTTAGCAAATATTTTAGTAGATTCAGCTCAAACTACAGGTATTGTTCTTTTAGTTATTGCTAGTGCTAATGTTTTCAATTGGCTTTTAACTATTGAACAAGTACCTCAAACCATGGCAAACTTATTTGTAACTTATGTAGATAGCAAAATAGTTTTCTTATTAATTATTAATTTCTTGCTTTTATTTATGGGAACATTTATTGAAGGAACGGCAGCTATGATTCTCACCGTACCTATTTTAATAAATAGTGTAGTAAGGTTTGGCATCAGCCCTATTACATTTGGAGCGATTGTGGTTTTAAACTTGATGATTGGACTTATAACTCCACCTTTAGGTTTATGCCTATTTGTAGGGAGTGGTATAGCTGATATTTCTCTGGAAGAAATTTCTAAAGCTGTCTTACCATTTCTGGCTATTGAGATCGTGGTATTATTCTTAACTACCTTTATTGAACCTATTACCTTGTTTTTCCCCAAATTATTTGGTTTCTTTTAATTGATAAAAATATTAGGAAAATAAATTAAAGAGAGGTGAAATGAGATGAAAGCAATTGTTCATGGTAAGAAGCCTGGTTCTATGGAAATTAAAGATGTGCCTCGTCCCAAACCAGAAGCGGATGAAGTCTTAATTAAAATTAAAGCTACTGGGGTTTGCCATACTGATGTATCAATTCTCAATAACGAGTATGATCCGGCTGGAAGACCGTCTGTACCCGTTCCTGTGATATTGGGTCATGAAGGAGCAGGAGTTGTAGCTGAATTAGGTTCTAGAGTTAATTCAGTAGAAAAAGGAAATAGAGTGGGCTTTGAACCATTATCAGGATGCGGAGTTTGTAGAAATTGTAAAAAAGGAAATAAAAATATGTGTATGAACTGGACACATCTTGGAATAACATGTGATGGTACATTTGCAGAATATGTCACAGTTCCTGCAAAGTCTGTACATAAACTACCAGACAATGTGAGTTTTGCTGACGCTGCTTTTTTAGAACCTATTGGATTAACTGTAAGATCTTTAGAGCATGTTAAGCCATTTGTTGGCGATGTTGCAGCTGTAGTTGGTCCTGGTTCTATAGGTTTATTTCATGTACAAGCTTTAAAATCAGCAGGGAATAAGGTTATTGTTGTAGGGTTGGATCAAGATAAATTTAGATTTGAGATCGCTAAAGAACTTGGCGCAGACCATATAGTGAATATTAGTAAAGAAGATCCTAAAGAAATTATTAATGAAATAACTGATGGTCAAGGAGCGGATATAGTAATAGAAACAGCCAGTTCTCCTAAAGCATTACAAACCGCTTATGATATTGTTGGGGTTAATGGAAGAGTTTCAACTTTTGGTTTATATAAAGAAGCTACTATAAAACCTGTTAATATTTTAAGAAAAGGTGTAACAATATATGGAGACGTTGCTTTATTAACTAAACACTTCCTTCGAGCAATCAAATGGGTTTCAGAAGAAAAAGTTGTAGCAGAACCTTTAATTACAAAAAGATTTAAACTAGACCAAGCTAAAGAAGCAATTGAGGCTTTGGAGAGTGGAGAAACAGTTAAAGCATTATTTGAATTATAAAAGGTATTTATTCTAATATCTCCAAGTAAAATTATAAGAAAATTAATTATTGGAATATAAGTGGGTATTCAGCTAAAAAGCTGAACCCACTTTTATCTTTAAAATGAAGGAGTTATGTTATGATTACCATACTTATTGGATTAATTATCTTAATAGTGTTAATAGTATTAAGAGTAAGTATTGTTATAGTAGCTCCACTATCTGCTTCTATTATTGCATTTTTAAATGACTTAAATATTTTTAAGGTTCTATATAATTATTATCTGCCTGGGTTTGCTAATTTTATACAGGATTATTTGTTTATATTTCTTTTAAGTGCGTTGCTTGGTAAAATAATGGTCTCTTCTGGAGATACTGAAATGATAAGTAAATTTGTATTAAAAGTTTTAGATTATCGTTATGTTGCTGTTGGGATATTTATCACTAGTGCTATGTTGGTATATGGGGGTATAATGGGTTTTGTTTTAATATTTACTATTTATCCTATTGCAAAAACGGTATTTGAAAAGGTTGGTCTATCTAAATCTTTAATTATAGCTTCTATTGTGGCAGGTACTGTTGTTATTGCGATTCCTATGCCTGGTTCACCTCAAATTCATAACTTAATTATGATGGATTTTTTTAATAATGTATCTACTGCCGGATTAAAATTGGGAATATTAGGAGTATTAATAGGTACTTTACTAACAGGAAGCTATCTATATTTTCGAACTAACCAACTAATAGAACTTGAAAAATTAGATAATTATGGATTTCGATTACCTAGTTGGAAATATACAGTTCGTTTTTTATTCTGTATAGCTCCTCTTCTTACTGTTACTATTTCGTTAGCTATTTTAAATAATACTCCATTTATTTCTTTAACATTAGGGGTTTTAGTAGCTTTAATAAAAAATATTAAAAAAATCAACATATTAGAGATAATAGATGAAAGCATCTCAAATGCCACAATTCCATTAATGTTCGCTGCTTCTGCAATGGGATTTGGAGAAGTAATATCCAATATCCCTGTTTTTAAGGAATATTTAAATATGATACTTAATTTACCTTTTAATCCATATATTCTTTTAGGTGTTATTACTAATATTGCCGCAGGAATTTTAGGTAGTGCCTCGGGAGGCATTTTACTAACAATTAGTACTATTGGCGAACAATTACCTAATCTTGGAGATCCAGAAATACTTCATAGGATAATTATATTTGCTTCTACTGGATTAGACACTCTTCCCCATAATAGTGCCTATTTAGCTATGTTAGCTTTTACAGGTTTGAAACTAAAGAACACTTACTTTGATTACTTTGTTGTAACTTTATTAGTACCTATTATTACATTATGTATTTTATTAATGATAATCAAATAATGAGAATATTTGTAGATTCATAAACTCAGACAACTAATTTTTTGTAATATAATTATGGATTAACTATTTTTTAATATAGATCTATAAAATGATCTAATACCAATGCAAAAGAGGACATATTAACCCTCTACTCCTTTGCCCCGAGAAACGGGGCTTTTTTATGTTTGCCGGGCATGTATTAAGTCTCTAGGGTGAAAGTCCCGAATCCCGAA
>CAZGMM010000072.1:0-12816 GCA_964526845.1 uncultured Halanaerobiales bacterium
TAATTCATTATTCATGACTTGTTCAAAATATACTGATTTAGGTTTTGCATCTACCTCAACTTCAATTCCTACTTTTGATAAATAACTGGCCACAGTTGAAGCAATCTGCTCATCCTGTACATATCTATCATTAGGAGCTGATAAAGTAATCTTGAAGCCATCACCATAACCAGCCTCTTCTAATAGTTCCTTAGCTCGTTCCGGATTATATTCTAGCCTTTCAATCTGATCACTAAAACCAGTAGTAGGTGGATCAGGAATCTGAGCGGCCGGTGTCGCATGCCCAAACATTACCTTCTCAATTAATTCCGGTTCATTAATTGCCATATACATTGCCTTACGTACTTTTAGATTAGAAGTGGGTAGATCTTCCTCATTACCTAAACCTAAGTAAATAGCACGTCTGGATGGTCTTGTCACAACTTCTAATTTATCATTATTTTCAACAGCTTCATACATGGTAACAGGAATTCCCTGTAGTATATCAACTTCACCGCTGCTAATTGTAGCTAAACGGGTGGAAGCCTCTGTTATCGGTCTAATTTCAGCTTTCTGAACTTCAGGTTCACCTTCCCAGTAATTTTCATTTGCATTCATCCGTAAATATGAACCTTTAACCCATTCTTCAAATACATATGGTCCAGTTCCAATTGGTTTAGTACCAACATCACCCTGACTTCTTTCCATGGTCGATTCCTTGTCAACGATAAATACCTGGTGTAAGTTCTGGACAAAGTATGGAATAGGATCGGTAGTAGTAATGTCAATTACCCAATCATTCCCATCCACTCTTTCAACAGATTCGATGGCAGAACCAAAAGAGATGAATTCAGAGACCTCTGGATTTTCAAGTCTTTCTTCAAAAGTGTATTGAACATCTTCCCAGGTAAAGTCATTACCATTGTGGAACTTAACACCTTTTCTCAATTCAAATCGCCAGGTCAAGCGGTCAACTCTTTCCCAACTGGTAGCAAGGGCAGGTTTTAATTCACCCTTTGTGTTCCTCTGTAATAAACCTTCAAAAAAGTTGCTCATTACAGAAAGATTAGAGTCTGCATCTGAACCATGGGGGTCCATTGTTCTGGGTGGAGCATCTACAGCCACCGTAACCTTTTGATCTTGAGCTAGCACACTCATACTCCCTGCTAATAAAAGACTAACTACAACAACCAAAATAAGAATCTTGCTTGAATTTCTACTCATTACTCTCCTCCTTAATTTAGAATTATTATTTCCTCTTATTATATAAGAAAAAGTAGTGTCTTTCAAACTTATCTTACCTTTGAGATCTTAATAAATTGTAAAATTATTATCCAAAGCTGCTAGTAATTTACCGCTTTCAATAACTTCTTTGATCTTTACTAATTCGGGATATAAGATCCTATCTTCATCTAAGTAATCCACATGCTCTCTAATCTGCTTATAAATTAGATAGGTCCCTTCCCCCATTACTTCCGCCGGTTGATCTGTTCTCAAATCAACGGCCTGGGCGGCGGTAATTAATTCAATAGCAAGAATTTGGGCCACATTACTGCAAATTTTATATAAGTTTCTAGCACTAATCGAACCCATGCTGACATGGTCCTCCTGGTTAGCAGAAGTGGGTATCGAATCAGTACTGGAAGGGTTAGCCAGTATCTTATTTTCAGAAACGATAGAAGCAGAAGTATATTGGGCTATCATATAACCCGAATTTAGACCACCGTGCTCAGTTAAAAACATTTCTAAACCGTTATTAAGACTGTTATCAATCAATTTGGCGGTCCTTCTTTCCGAAACATTTCCTAACTCACTGATGGCTGTCCCTAAATAGTCACTGCTTAAAGCGAGGGGCTGACCGTGAAAATTTCCACCTGAAATTACTTCATCTCTATCTGGAAAAATCAAGGGATTATCTGTAACCGAATTCATCTCTCTTTCAATAATCTCTATTACATGGGAGAGACTGTCGCGGGAAGCCCCGTGCACCTGGGGCCCACACCTTAAGGTATAAGAATCCTGTACCCTATTATTATCTATCTCTTCCATCAGTTGGCTGCCTTTAGTAAGGGCTCTTATATTAGCAGCGGAATCTATCTGGCCGGGATGAGGGCGCAGCTTATGAATATCTTCATCAAAGGCACCTGTAATCCCCTTTAGACCTTCCAGAGAAAGGGCAAGGGCAATATCCGCCGTTTTAATAAGTTTTTGAGCTTTTATAATACTTAATACTTCAATCGAAGCCATCATTTGAGTTCCATTGATTAAGGCTAAGCCTTCTTTACTAGCTAATCTTAAAGGTTCAATATCTACTTTTTTAAGGGCCTCACTACTATCCATAATCTCACCTTTATACTTAACCTTACCTTTACCTAAAAGTGGTAAAACCATATGGGCTAAGGGAACCAAATCTCCACTGGCACCGACCGAACCCTGTTCAGGGACAAGTGGTATCATCTCATTATTAAACATCTTAATAAATTTCTTTAAAGTAGATAGTCTAATGCCAGAATGTCCTTTAGCAAGGGCATTAAGCCTTAATAGAATCATCGTTTTCACTACTTCATCATCAAGGTAATCTCCGGTTCCGGCCGCATGGCTGATAATTAAATTCTCTTGCAGCTTCAATATCTTATCTGCTGAGATCTTTTTTGTACTAAATTTACCAAAGCCGGTATTTAATCCATAAATAACTTTACCCTTGTCAATTAATCTTTCAACGGTTTCTCTTGCTTTAATAACCTTATTTTCGGCTTTTTTGGAAAGCCCTATCTTCTCTTCAGAAAAAATTATTTCACTTACTTTTTTTACATCCAAATTTTCACCGTTAATATAATGCAAAATATCTCCTCTTTCCCTTAAGGTTTACAGAAAAAAAGAAGGGCTTATGAGACTAAGTCCTTCTTTTGGAATATTATTTTAAATTCTTTCTTTACAAATTATTTCAACTTCGTCTGCTATTTCTTCACTTTCTTTAACTAATCTTTCTGTTTTTTCTTCCAGTCTTTTGGCCTTGTCTTCGTCATTGAGAGAGGCAGTATTGATATAGACATTATAGGCAGCACTTTTAACACTGGCAAGTGCCATTAAAGCTGCCACCCCCGCATCAGAAATTGCATTTTTATTACCTTTTTTGGCTATTTCTTCTGTAATCTCTAAAACATCTTTCGCCAACTTAATAGTTTCCATAGGGGTTAAGGAAGCTTCATATAAGGCGGACTGAATTGCTTCTTTTCTTTTCTGGGCTGCCTCATCAGTATCTTTGTCCATCTTAAAAGCATCCATTACTTTATTAAAACTTAGTGCATCTTTATCGATTAATTCTAAAGCAAAGGCTCTGTGATCGGCCAACTCATCTTCATACTTATCTAAATCGCCTTCTTTGGTTAAGTGAACTACCATAGAGGACAAGGAAGCCCCCAGGGCAGCACTTAAACCGGCTACACTTCCTCCACCTGGAGTAGGTGAATCACTGGCAAGTTTACTATTAAATTCTTTAAGACTCATATTTGCAAAGGTCATCTTTAGCCTCCTAATTTTTTATTCCTTACTTATTATCAACTAACTCTTCAATCAATTCTTCATCAGCTATATTAGGAATCGTCATCTGGCCTCTCCCCAGATTTTTCTGATTCCATTTTTCAGCAGTTTCTAAGGCGTTTTCATTTCTAGCCCAGGCCCGGCGGGCTATTCCACCGTTTACATCCCAATCCAGGGCATTTTTGATTATATTATCTACCCGCTTGGAACCATCTAATACCAAACCAAATCCACCGTTAAAGGCTTTACCGATTCCTACGCCCCCGCCGTTGCTCTCTACTACCATACTCATACCGCGGGCCGCATTTCCTGCAAAACAGTGAATAGACATCTCGGCCATAATATTGCTTCCATCTTTAATATTAGAAGTTTCTCTAAAGGGTGAATCAGTGCCTCCTACATCATGGTGGTCTCGTCCTAACATGACAGGACCAATTTCCCCTTTTCTAACCAGTTCATTAAATTTGAGGGCAATATCAACTCTACCCTCAGCATCTGCATATAGTATTCTTGCTTTGGAACCAACCACCAGATCATTTTCTTCCGCATCCTTAATCCAGTGGTAATTGTCCCTATCCTGAGCCCTTCGGGTCGGATCAATTTCTTCCATAGCGGCCTGATCGGTCTTTCTTAAATCTTCATCTTTGCCACTTAAACATACCCAGCGGAAAGGACCATAGCCGTAATCAAAACAGATCGGGCCCATAATATTTTCAACATAGGAAGGGAAGATAAAGCCTTCCGAAGTATCCTCATTATTTTTGGCAATTTCTTTTACACCGGCATCAAAGACAGCCTTCATGAAGCTGTTCCCATAATCCCAGAAATAGGCTCCCTTATCGACCAGTTCTTTTAAAACTTCAAAGTGTCTTTTTAGACTTCTATCTACTTCCTGCTTGAATTTATCCGGTTCGTTATTTAACAATTCTCTACCTTCTTGGAAAGTATAATCAACCGGAGTATAACCGCCTGAATAAGCAGCATGACAGGAAGTTTGATCCGATAACAGTTCTACATTTATATCATTTTCATTTACATATTCTAAAAGGTCTACAATATTGCCGTGGTAAGCTATGGAAATCGACTTACCTTCTTTACGGTACTTATCAACCCAATCAAATATTTGATCCAGGTCATCTGATACTTTTGAAACCCATCCCTGTTCATAACGGGTGTCAATTCTTGACTTATCAACTTCAGCAATAACTCCGACTCCCCCGGCTATTTCAACGGCTTTCGCCTGGGCACCGCTCATACCTCCTAAACCCGAACTGATAAATAAGTGGCCTGAGAGGTCCTCATCTTCCGGGATATCTAAAAATAGTCGGCCGGCATTAAGCAGTGTAATATAGGTGCCATGTACAATACCCTGGGGACCGATATACATCCAGCCTCCGGCCGTCATCTGTCCATAGTTAGCCACTCCCAGGGCAGCGGCTTTATTAAACCATTCTTCATTATCAAACATACCAACCATTAAAGCATTGGTGGCAATCACTCTGGGTGCTTCGGGACGAGATGGAAATAAGCCGAGCGGATGACCGGACTGAACAACTAAAGTCTGTTCTTCGGTCATAATCTGTAAATATTTTTTAATTAACCGATACTGCATCCAGTTTTGACAAACCTGACCGGACTCACCGTAAGTAACTAATTCATATGGGTATAAGGCGACATCAAAATCTAAATTATTATCTATCATCAGTTGAATGGCCTTACCTTCTATAGTATTTCCTTCATACTCTTCTAGAGGTTTTGCCTTTATCTCACCTTTAGGTCTATAACGATAACCATAAATCCTGCCCCTTGTTAAAAGTTCTTCCAAAAATTCCGGTGCAATCTCTTCATGTAAATGTTCGGGTATGTATCTTAAGGCATTTTTTAAGGCTAATTTCATTTGGTTTTCATTTAAATTTAATTCTCTCTTGGGTGCCCTCCTGATATCAGACCGGAATTCTTCTTTATCCGGCAGTGTATCCGGTAACTTGATTTTTTTGGTCGGGTCCTGATACTTATACATAAAAATTTCCCCCTTTAAAATTTTCTTTTTTCTAAACTGTTATCAACTACCAACTTGCCATTTTTATAAACCTTCTCCACCAAGTTCACGCCAAAATTATAAAATAGATGGTTGTAATTTGGGGCATCGATGATTAATAAATCAGCCTTTTTACCTTTTTGGATACTACCTATTTGCTCTTCGCGATTTAAGGCGGCCGCTGCATTTAAAGTTAAAGCGGTAATAGCTTCTTCCGGCTTCATATCCATATACATTACTGCTAGTGATAAAAGCAGTGGTATAGATTGAGAATAACTACTGCCCGGATTTAAATCAGTTGCCAATGCCACAGGAATATCCATCTCGATCATCTGCTTGGCATCAGCATACTCTTCCTGAAGAGAGAAAGCAGTTAAAGGTAGCAAGACGGCCAAAACATCATTCTCCCTTAAACTATTTAACCCTTCCTGAGAGACTTTTAATAGATGTTCGGCTGAAACAGCCTTAAGCTTACCCGCTAACTGAGCGGCATTGGTATTGACTATTTCATCTGCATGAATTTTTAATTTAAGTCCCATCTTATCGGCTGCTTTTAGTAACTTCTCGGATTCCTGATAGGAAAAAGCCCCTTCATCACAGAATACATCACAGAATTCAGCCAGATCATTTTCAACAACTTCCGGCATTACCTCTTGTATAATATAATCTATGTATTGATCAGAATTATTATACTCTTTAGGGACCGCATGTGCACCCAAAAAAGTGGATACTACATCTATATCCTCTCTTTCATTTAATTCCTTCATTATTTTAAGCTGCTTTATTTCAGTGGTTTTATCCAATCCATAACCACTTTTGCCTTCCACAGTGGTAACACCATAGCTTAAAAACCTATCCGATCTTTTATTGGAAACATCTAAAAGATCTTGATAGGAAGTTTTTCGTGTTTCATTGACAGTGCTTAAGATTCCGCCCCCATTTTTTAAGATATCTATATAGGGGACTCCTCTTAACCTCATTTTAAATTCATAAGAACGGTCTCCCCCAAAAACCAGGTGGGTATGAGGATCGATAAAGCCCGGCATTACCACCTTGTTTTGGGCATCTAAAACTTGGTCATACTGATTTTGTTCTTTTAATACTTTACTTTTACCAAAATCAAATATTTCATCCTCTTTTATTACTAAATATGCATCTTCTATTACATTAATTTCCTTCATCTCAGAACCTGATTTTGGTTTATTATCCCCGACCGTAACTAACTGCCCGATATTTTTAATTAATAACATTATATGTCCTCCAGTAATCTGTTCTCCATAATCTGTTCACTCTCAAAGTCTTCTAAACCCAAATAATATTCAGCCACATCGAATAAAGCCCGGGCCGGTAATAACCCGATTAACTCACTACCGATCACATTTACTCCATACCTTTTAGCTTCAAATTTAACCATCTCAAAGGCCTGATAAAGTGAGGTCTGGGTATAATCCGTCATATTCATAGAAACCTGTACAATATTTCTTTCCGAGAGGTCGATCCCAATTGCCTTCACAAACCTCAAGCCACCACTGGAGTGTCTTACTTTTCTGGCTATTTTATTGGCAATTTCTAAATCATCAGTATCTAAGTTTATATTAAATGCAACTAAGGGCATTCTTGCCCCTACTACAGTTGCACCAGCTGTGGGATGAACTTCCTGGGATCCATAATCCGGTTTCCACTCATCTTTTTTGATTTTATCGGCAAAACCTTCATATTCACCTCTTCTAATATTGGCTAGATTTTTTCTTTGTTCGGTTGTGGCCGCTTCTTCATAAAGATAGATCGGTAAATTATACTCTTCAGCTGCCTTTTTAGCTACTTCATTGGCCAGTTTAACCGCATCTTCCATCTCAACATTTTTGACGGGTGTAAAAGGAACTACATCAACCGCCCCCATGCGGGGGTGTTCACCTTCATGTTGGTTCATATCAATTAAATCAACCGCAATCCCAATCGCGGCATGAACAGATTTTTTAAGTTCTTCTGCTCCTCCTAACAAAGTAACTACCAACCTATTATGGTCCTTATCAGCTGAATAGTCTAAAAGTTTGATTCCTTTTGTTTTTTTGAAAGGTTCAACAATTTTCTCGATTTTCTCTTGATCTCTACCCTCACTAAAATTAGGAATACACTCGAAAAGTTCTGCCATAAAAATACCCCTTTTCATTTAAAATTTTCTAATAATATTATAACAATTCTTTTAATAAATTGTAAGTATGATTAAGTTAAGAAACCGATTCTTCTACCCCTTTTTCGACATCTACTGTGTACAATAAAATGATACCGATTATAAAAAAGGAAGCCACTGCTAAAATACCATATCTAGAAGAACCTGTTAACTGTCCCACTAAAGCAAATACAAAGGGACCCGTGATTGCAGCGAACTTGCTTGAAATCCCATAAAAACCATAAAACTCGGCACTCTTATTCTCTGGAATTAATGCCCCATATAAGGACCGGCTTAAGGCCTGAGCACCTCCCTGGACAGTACCTACTAAGCCAGCTAATATCCAAAAATCTAAAGCTGAATCAAGATTGTAACCTAAAATGGTAATGATTAAATAAACCGTTAAAGCAAGATAGATGCCTCTTTTTGCCCCTATCTTTTCTGCCAGTTTACCAAAGATTAAAGTAAATGGGATTCCCACAATCTGGGTTAAAAGGAGGGCACCGATTAAATCATTTTGACCGATACCTACTTCGCGACCATAGATAGTGGCCATCCTGATAATTGTCCCGATACCGTCATTATAGATCCAAAAAGCCAATAGAAATTTAAAAAGCTCTTTATATTTCTTTACATGTTTGAAAGTATTAGCTACCCTATGAAAGCCCTGTTTAATATAGGGCCCTAAGGTAAATTTACCAAGACCAACCCTTGATTCTGGTAAGTTAATAAAAGCGGGAATAGAAAAAACAACCCACCAGACCGCTACAGTTATAAAGGCAATTCTGGTAGCCAAGGTAGTATTTGCGATTCCAAAAAGCCCCGGTCTCATAATCATAACAAGATTAATTAAGAGTAAAATACCGCCGCCTAAATAACCGGCTGCATATCCCATGGAAGAAACATAGTCAATTTTATCTTTTTTTGTAATAATTGGTAAAAATGAATCATAAAAGATATTACCCCCGGAAAAACCGATATTGGCAAAAATAAAAAATATAGATGCCATAAGATAGCGTCCCTCGATAATAAAAAACAAAAAGGCCGTTCCGGTAACTCCGATAAATACAAACATCTTCATAAATATTTTTTTAGACTTTGAATAATCTGCCACCGCCCCTAAAACCGGGGTAATTAAAGCAATAATTAACATGGCAATCGTCTGAGTATAACCCCAATAAGAGGTTGCCAGATTGTCCGGCAAATTAGCGGCAGCCACATCATTATAAAATATAGGTAAGACAGCTGCTAAAATAGTAGTAGCAAAGGCTGAATTAGCCCAGTCATATAAAACCCAGGAATATATAACCTTTTTATTTGATTTCTCCAATTTTATCCTCACCTACCTCATAAATATATTATTCTTTAAGAAAATTTATTTACCTCTTTTAGATTCTGCTTGATATCTTTTTTGATTAAAGATATAATTTAGTCAAAATTAGTAGGGGTGAAATTTTCATGAAAATTGGTTTAGTAACTGATAGTACCTGTGATTTAAAATCAAATATTATAGAAAAATTCAATATTGAAATAGTACCACTGACCGTTCATTTTGGTACTGAAAAATTTGTAGATGGCCAAGAAATTGACTCAACTAAATTTTTTAACAAAATAAAAAGTAGTTCAGAAATGCCAAAAACCTCTAAACCCTCGAAACAGGCCTTTCTTAATAAATACAAGACCATGTTGGAAAAGTTCGATAAAATAATATCTATTCACGTTTCAAAAAACCTAAGCAGTACTTATGATTCAGCTAAATTAGCTGCTATTGAGCTGGGTGAAGATAAAATAAAGGTAATTGACTCTGCCTCGATTTCTTTAGGACTGGGCTTTGAAGTATTAATGACCGCCCAATTAATAGAAAATGATTATCCACTGGCGGAAATATTAGATAGATTAAATCAGGCCAAAAAGAAAGTCAACTGTATTTTTACAGTTGAAGATCTAACTTATATGAAAGAGGGCGGACGCATCGGAAAAGCAAGGGCTTTTCTGGGCGCTATCTTTAACATTAACCCTATTATTGAAATAAGTCCAAAAACCGGTAAAGTAAACCCCTTAGACAAGATAAGAGGGAATAAAAAGACCCTGCATAAGATGAGTAAAATGATTGTCGATAAAATTAAAGAAGATAAGAAAGCCTGGGTCGGCATCTTACACGGTGATAGAGAAAACACGGCCCAAAAATTGCTGGAAAAAACCAAATCTATATTACCCGAGGGTAAAGAAGTAGAATTCTTTCAAAATAGGATCTCTCCCACCTTGGGTTGCCATGTAGGACCTTCTGTTTATGCTTTTGCTACTTTATCAGGCGAAATATTAAATATTTAAAACTTAACATTAATGAAACCATTATCTGAGACCAGATAATGGTTTTTTTATTTAAGTTAAGAAAGCTTATTGATCCATTCCTCAACCTGTCTTCTATGCTCTTTTAACTTTAAATTAAAGATAGGAATCTCCCTCCGACTGGCAATTGATATCGCCTGGCCGGTCCCACCGGTCTCTTTACTTCTGTCCCGGTCTGTAATACAGCCATCTGGTGTCCAACACACCACAAACTTTGAAGGTGTTGTAAGGTCTTTTCCTAAGACCTGATAGGTATCTCTAGTGATCAATAACTTGGCACTCTCAGTTAGCTCTGCAAAGTTGGGATGATGTTTTTTGGCTATTCTTTTAGCATCATTGAAATTATCTAAGTTTCTTACATCTAGATAATAATCACCACTGCGGTCCTGAAATTTATCCCAGGGCAAATAGATTTCAAATTGCCCCTCTGCCTTTTTAGCTCCGGCTTCAAAAGCAGTATCTGCCCCCGGTGACCCTCCCGAACGAAGAATATAGTTCTCTTCAGCCAATAGGTAACCTAACTTCACCATAATATCCAACACATCTTCGGGCGTACTGTGGCTGCCGATCCCCGCATAGTATACTTTTTTACCATCATTTCTATCTTTTAATCTCTTCATGATTTTTAAAATCCCCTTTACAAAATGAATAAAATATGGTAAAAACATAAGAGTGTGCTGATTTTTAATAGGAGGAATGTTATTCATGAGTAAAAAAATAATTTGTCCATGTTGTGGTTCTAGTAACTGGACTAGTTCTCTATACTGTGATAAATGTAGTGCGAACTTAATAAATTGTAAGAAAAAAACGAAAAATTAAATTAATCCATCTCTTTTAATTTATTATAAAGTTTTTCCATCATTTCGGTAGCTTTTCCCTGTAGAAATACATCCGTAATGTTGTTAGTAAAGTTTGACTTCTTCGTATTTACTTCAATTATCTTAGCCCCATGTCTCGAGGCCATATCCGGTATTAGAGAGGCAGGAGTTACTTCACCGGTAGTTCCTATTACTATAAACAAATCTGCTTCCTGGGCCTCTTTTACAGAACCCTGATAGGCTTTCTGAGGTATGCCCTCTCCAAAAAAGATGTAATTGGGTTTTAATATCCCATTACAGCTCTCACATCGAGGCGGAAGATCTTTTAGGTAACTGGCTTGAAACTCATAAACCTTACCACAGTCTGTACAGACTAATTCTTTATAGGTGCCGTGAAATTCATATACCTTTTGACTGCCTGCTTCCTGGTGTAAATTATCAATATTTTGAGTTATGACTGTGTTGACATAACCCTCTTGTTCTAATTGGGCCACTACTTGATGTGCCTTATTAGGTTGGCAGTCTTCAAACATACTGTAAAATAGTTTTTTATTTAACTTCCAGGACTCTTCGGGATTGTTCATGAAATAATTGATATGGAGAAAATAGGGGTCATACTTTTCCCAGAGTCCATCTTCTCCCCGAAAAGGAGGTATACCACTTTCAACCGATATACCAGCTCCTGTAAAGACAGTAATGTGTTGTAAATTCTTAATCAATTTTGCTGCATCTTGAAAATTTTGCAAAATTACACCTCCCATGAGAAAAGAAGGAGGCGGCCGCCTCCTTCTTGATAAATCCTTAACCTAATGTATAATGTTTTTTAACATCTTCTAATATTTTCCACTTACAATCCATACCTTCCGGAAAAGTAACCAAGTCTCCTTTACCGAAACTTACTTTTCCATCCGGAGTTTCAACTTCTGCCTTGCCTTTTAGAATATAACAAGTTTCTTTTTGGTCATAAGACCAATCAAATTCTGAAACTTCTTTTTCCCAAATAGGCCAATTTTTCACACCTAATTCGTCTAATTTTTCTTGATTAGGCTGTTCTACTTGTACTTCCATTTTCTTTATACCTCTTTTTTACCTCTCATATTTTGCGACAATTTCTGTTTTTTGTAAGAGGTTATCTTTTAATGTATTCACTAATTTCTGCTTGCTTGAATCAAATGGAATATCTATTTTTTGGTCTAAGATATAAATTTTAAAATGATAATTATGAACTCCACTGGGAGGAGCAGGTCCTCTATAACCTACTTCTCCGAAATCATTATAGCCCTGAACTGCATCAGCCAGGGAATCTAACTTTTTCTCTTTTGGAACATCTTCTGGAATATCATTTTTTTCAACTGGTATATTCCAAATCATCCAGTGAGTGAAAGTTCCAACTGGTGCATCGGGATCATCCATTATTACTGCTATAGTCTCACCTTCAGGATCAATATATTTAATTGTAAGTGGGGGAGAAATATCAGCTCCATCTGCTGTGTATTTCTCCGGCAGCAGGTCTCCATCCTGAAAAGCAGTTGAGGTAACTTCTAAATCCCTTTCCATATTATGCACCTCTTTGTTTTACTTGTCTTCCACTACTTCTTTAAAGGTTTTGCCTACTCTAAATACAGGTACTTTTCTGGCAGGAATAGTAATTTCTTCGCCAGTTTGAGGATTTCTACCCTTACGGGCACTTCTGTCTCTTACTTCAAATGAGCCGAATCCAATAAGTTGTACTTTGTCTCTTTTTTCCTCTGGTTTCTTAGCTTCTTCTTTTAAGTATTCCATGATTGTGTCAATAGTAGCGTTAATAGCCTCGCCAGAGTCCTTTTTAGTTAAACCAGTTTCTTCAGCAACCTTGTCAATTAAATCTGTTTTTGTCATCAATACTCAACCCCTTAATTTAAGTTTTATTCTTATTGTATTTA
>CAZGMM010000073.1:0-12665 GCA_964526845.1 uncultured Halanaerobiales bacterium
AGGTAATATAAAGAAAAATTTCAAATTAGAAGCTGTTAAATATAGGGCTAAGTAATATATTACTCAAGAGAATAAAAATCTGCCATATTGTACGCAGCTCAATTGATAATAGTATTATTTGTTATAGCAGAAGTTTATTGAAGAATATATAGAAAGGCTGAATGGTATAATTAAATATACAGAAGGAGAAATAATATATCCATACGATATACCTTCTATTAATGTTAAGTACGACTAAATATTAAGGGGACCATAATATACCCTTTATGACGGGGAGGAGTTTAAAAGAATAGTTAGGTTGATGATTGATAAAGAAAATAAACAGTTTAAGAAATCGAATTATAAAAAGTGGGTATAAATAATAAGAAGCGAACTAATGAATATGCTGCTGTAATAGAAGGTGAGCTTGAAGAAGATTATATAATAGAAAAGATATTTAAATATTGAGTTATAAAAGTAGAATATATTAGTAATTGGGAAGGTGTATTTCATATCTACAAAAACAAGGTTAAAATAGCGAAAAAGGTACGATTACAACTGTTTTTAAGGCCACAGTAAAAAACACTGCGAACGAGATACTATAATAGCCATAATCGAGTAAATCTAATTTTAGACGTTTTAAGTATTATAATCAAAAATCTAAGACGGTGCATTAAACTTTGCAATCTAAATATAATTAAGAAATGTCAAAATTTTTTGATTATTCAAGCTAGTTATGATAATATTATATTATAAAATTTAACTTAGTATAATGACATACTAATTGAAAGGGGGATCATATTGATAGACAAAAACATATCGAAACCGTTGTATATAAAAATAAAAGAAGACCTAATAAATAAAATAACTGAAGACAAATTTAAAATTGATGAAAAAATTCCCAGTGAAAATGAGCTGACACAACTTTATGACGTAAGCAAAATTACGATTAGAAAATCCTTATATGAACTAGTAAATGAAGGCTATTTATATCGCGAACAAGGTAAAGGAACTTTTGTTGCTAAGCGCAAGATAAACCGGTTGTTAAATTTGATGAGCTTTACCGAAGAGATGCGTTCTAAGGGGCTAGAATGCAAATCAAAAGTTTTAAATTTAGAAAAAGTTAAAGATAAAACAATAGCTAAGGAAATGGATATTTTACCCACAGAGTCAATTATTAAAGTTGAAAGATTAAGATTGGTTGATAATAATCCGATTGCATTACAGACATCCTATATCCCGGAATCAATTGTTGAATTAGGGCAAATAAAAAAAATATATGAAGAACATTCGTTATATAAAATATTGAAGGGGGTTAATATTTATCCCCATAAAGCACATGAAAAGTATAATGCTGATGTTTTAAATGATAAAAATTTGAGTGAAATAATGGAAATGGAAAGAGGTAAACCTGTTTTTAGAGTTCGGCGATATACATATACAGAAGATAATCTTTTATTCGAATATGCATTATCAATTTTAAAAGGTAATATGTATACGATGGAGGTGGTTTTAGACCAATAATTATTAGTGGTAAAATATAATATAAAATTCATCTTAGTAGGTATTAATAATGATTAAAACAAATTATCTAGAAAATGTAGTTAAGATACTACATGAAATTAGAGAAGATGAGGATAAAACAATTTCAAAAGCAGCTGAGGTATGTGCGGAAACAATTAATAATGGTGGTTTAGTACATTTTTTTGGAAGCGGGCATTCAGTTATACCGGTTATGGATGCCTTTCCACGCTATGGTAGTTATGTAGGATTAAATCCTGTTATGGACCCAAGGCTAATGTGGACCACAGCAGTTGGCGGTGGTGGGGCCCATGAATTAATATGGCTTGAAAGACAAGAAGGGTATATAGAAAACTTTCTAATGTGGCATGAGTTTAAGGAAGAGGACGTAATGATAGTTTTTTCTCACGGAGGTAAGAATGCTGCACCAGTAGAAACCGCTATGTATATGAAAGATAAAGGCTTAACTGTAATTGGAGTAACTTGTATGGCTCATCAAAAAATAGCTGAACCCTCAATTTCTAGTGGAAAATTGTTATCAGATATTGCAGACATTGTTATTGACACACACGCTCCAATTGAAGATGCTATTACAGAATTAAAAACTACAGAACAAAAGGTGTCAGCCACTTCAACAGTTGCAGTTGTTTCTATTGTGCAACTATTAGTCGGTGAAACAGCTGTAAGACTCGAAGAATTAGGACATGATTTAGATATATTTAAATCACCAACAGCAGGTGGTTCTCCGGAAAGTAATGCGGAGGTATTTAAACGTTATGATAAACTCCTCAAAAGCCGAAAATAATGTGATAGGAATCGATATAGGAGGAACAAAAGTTAAAATTGCTTGTATTGATTTCAAAGGAGAAATATTATGGTCAAAAAAAGAGTCAGTAATAAAAGATAGAAAATTATTTTTGAAACAACTGTTTAATTTGATTTCAGAGGCCAATCAAAGCTGTCCAGATATTAAATATCAAGGAATTGGAATTGGGATACCCGCTGTTATCGACCATGACAATGATACAATTATTCAGTCTCCTAACCTCCACTTTATTGACGGGTGCAAATTAAAAACCCAGATTAAAAGTAGATTAAAGTCTGTAAAGATAAATTTGCCAATCAAACTAGGTTTTGATGGTACAGCGAGCATCGTAGCTGAGGCGTGGCAGGGATATGGTGATAGTTATTCAAATATTTTATCTATTGCTATTGGGACTGGAATTGGTGGAGGATTAATGTTAGAAGATAAAATAATAACCGGATATAATAATGTAGCCGGTGCAGTGGGTTGGACTGTACTCAACATTGGGGAAAAATTTAATAACTATGAAGAAGTCTGTTCCGGACCTGCAATTGGAAAACAAGCAAAAAAATTATATGGTATTCAGACCTCTAAGGAATTTTTTGATAAAGCCAGCCAAGATAGGAAAACATACATTGAATTATTGGATAAAATTATCCTTCATACAGGACTTACCGTAAGTAATTTAGTAAGTGTTTTAAATCCCGAATTAGTAGTTTTTACCGGGAGTGTGGGTTTGAGATTTGCTCCTTATCTAGATGAAATACAAAAGATAATAAAAAGATATGCGCAACCAATTGCAGCACAATCAATAAAGTTAAGCTGTTCAAACTTGGGGAATAACTTTGGGGTCATTGGTGCTGCTGGCTTTGTAATTATTTAAAAGTACTTGGATTGATTCAGGGGGTGGTTTGAATAGTAAACAAACTGTTGTTATGAAACGGAAAATAAAAAAGGGGGTTTATAATGAAAAGATTATTAATTTTAACTACTATATTGGTTTTGGTGTTTAGTGTTAGTGTTGGTGCACAAACTCTTAATGTTCTGGTAAGACCGGATGAGGGTGATGTAGTAGAAACATATACAAGTCAGTTTGAAGAAAAAACCGGTATTAAAGTTGATGTAACCTTTGTTGGTTGGAATCAGCTTACTACAAAAACTACTACTGCAGTAATGGATCAGGGTGGTGGCTATGATGTTATATTTGTTTCTTCAGCAGATAAATTGAGACTGGCTGCCATGGACCAATTTATAGATTTAAATCAGTATTTAACTGAAAAAGAAAAAAGTCAACATTTAGAAACAGTTGTAGATTTCTATACTTATAAAGGTAAAATGATTGGAGTTCCTTGGTATAGTGGAGCTGCCCACTTTGTATATAATGCAAAGTATTTAGAAGATGCTAATGTGGATGTAGAAGATGTAAAAACTTGGGAGGGTTTATTAGATGCCAGTAAAGCTATAACAGAAGAAAGTGCTGCAGAATATGCTTATACTCCTAGTGCTAAATATCCTGGCAACTATTATTTTAACTATGGATCAATGGTATTTGCTATGGGAGGCAGGTTATTAGATGAAGATAACAACCCTGTTTTCAATGAAGGCAAAGCATTAAGAGCTTTAGAAATTATGGTAGAAGGAGTAGAGAATAAAGTATTTAATCCTTCGGGTACATCTCTAGATGATTATGAGACATTAAAGGTTTTTCAATCAGGTAAAAGTGCTTTCCTATTGAACTCAACTTGGTCTGCTAATCAAGCGATGCTTCCTGAAGCATCAAATGTTGCTGATGATGCAGAAATAATGTTAAATCCAGGTAGTGAAAGTAATGAAACTGGTGGGCTACTATATGCTGGAGCTTTTGCTGTAACAAAGTCTTCACAGCATAAAGAAGAGGCTGTTGAATTAGTTAAACTTTTAACTGGATCAGAAGCTCAAATAAAACACGCTGTTGACGGCAATAACTTGCCTACTAGATTAGAACTTTTTGAAGAGACTGCAATAGAAGAAGTAAGTAAGTCTTGGGCTCCATATGAAAAACTTGTAGCTCAGGTAGAAGCGGGAACATTTGGGCCTGATGTTTTATGGTTAGATCCGTTTAGAAGGACACTGTCTACAGCTGTACAAGATGCTCTTTCTGGAGAAAAGACTGCAAAAGAAGCACTAGATTGGGCTGCGGAAGAAGTTGAAAGCCTTAAAGCTCAATATGAATAATCAATTTACAGTAATATTAGTAAACAGCGGGGAATATTCCCCGCTGTTTATAAAAAGGAGCGTAAGGGGAAGATGAAGCAAAAAAACAGAAAACATTTATTTACTTTATTAAGTCCAAGCTTAATTTTTATTATTTTTGTTTTTACAGTACCCATTATATATAGTATATACATAAGTTTTCATAAGTATAATATAATAATTCCCAAAAAACCGTTTATTGGCTTCGGAAATTATATTAATCTTTTAAATCAAAGCTCGTTTTGGCATTCTTTGTGGATAACAGTTTACTTTGTTATCGTAGCTGTAATAATTGAGTTGGTCTTAGCTTTACTGATAGCACTATTGTTAAACCAAGATTTTTTTGGAAAAGCTTATTTAAGGGTTTTATTGTTAATTCCTTGGGCAGTTCCCCCGGTAGTTAATGGTATTATGTGGAAGTGGATTTATAATTCTGAGTTTGGGGCGCTAAATATATTATTACGACAGTTAGGGCTGGTTACTGAAAATATTAACTGGCTGGGAAGATCATTTATGGCTCTAAATATGATGGTGCTGGCTGATGTATGGAAAGAAACTTCTTTTATTGCTATACTCTTGTTGGCAGGACTACAAACTATACCGGAACAATACTATGAAGCAGCAAAGATCGCTGGTGCAGGAGTCTGGAAGAGATTTTTCTACATAACTTTACCAGTTTTAAAACCAGTACTTTTTGTCGGTTTGTCATTAAGAACAATTTGGGCTTTTAAGAGTTTTGATTTAGTATATGCTTTAACACAAGGTGGTCCTTCTCAAGGTACAAACCTTTTAAACTTTAATATTTATCAAACTACATTTAGTAATTTGAATTTTGGTTATGGTGCAGCTTTATCAATAATTTTAACCTTAATTATCTTGTTTATAACATTAATATATTATAAGTATGTTCTGGGAGATGAGGGATAAATTATGAATAAATACAGAACAAAAAATATATTTTTTAAAATTTTTATTTACTTATCTGCAATTGCTCTAGTGCTTTATTTAGTATTACCCTTTCTTTGGATGTTTATTTCAAGTATATCAAGTGAAAAAGAATTAATAAGTACTCCTGATCAATGGTTACCAGAAGAACCTGTATTTGAGAGATATAAATCTTTATTAAAATTTTGGGACAATGAAGAAATAACTGCTGCTGGTGAAAAATTTCGAAGGGCATTTTTAAATAGTTTAACGATTACGTTTTTTGCTACTTTATTAACTATGTTTTTTGGAACGTTTGCAGCTTATGCTGCAGCACGATTTGATTTCAAGGGGAAGAAAAGCTTAGTAATAGGAATATTACTAACTCAGATGTTGCCTAGGGCTGCGATTGTAATACCCTTATATTTATTTATGGGGAAATTGAATTTGCGAGACACTCGAATTGGGCTAATTTTAGTCTATATAGGTTTCATATTGCCTATTGTAATTTGGATTTTAAAAAATTATTTTATAAGTATACCTTATGAAATAGAAGAAGCTGCTATTATTGATGGCGCTTCAACGATACAGATACTTTTTAAAATTATGATACCACTTGTAACACCTGCATTATTTGCTACAGGGTTATATGCCTTCATAACAACTTGGAATGAATTCTTCTTTGCATTAATTTTAACTGGTTCAAATTCAAAGACAATTCCAGTAGCAATTACTGAATTTAGCACTCAGGGAGGTATTGATTATGGAATGATGACAACAGCAGGTGTAATTGGAGCTATAATTCCTTTGTTAATAGCTCTAGTATTTAAAGATTATATTACTAAAGGGTTAACGGCTGGTTGGTCGAAATAGGAGGTGTAACAAAATTAAAACAATTGAAAATGTTAGGATAATTTTTCCTGACAAAGTAGAGACAGGAAAGATCGTTTTCACTGATGTAATTGAACAAATCAATAATGTTTATGAAAATAAAAATTCTGAAGTTATTGAGGGCAACAATATGTATTTAGCTCCTGGATTTATAGATATTCACATACATGGAGCCGGTGGTTATGATACAATGGATGATAATAACGAGGCTATTAATGAAATTAGTAAAAAGATTATTGGTTCAGGAGTAACTTCATTTTTACCTACTACAATGACCATGTCATCAGATGATATTGAAAGGGCTCTTATAAATGTAAGAGAAACTTATGAAAACAAAACTGATGGAGCTAGAGTAGTTGGAATCAATGTGGAAGGTCCCTTTATAAGTAAAAAGAAAAAAGGAGCTCAAAAAGAAAAGTATATTGTAAATCCACAGAATAATTTATTAAAGGATTATTTAGATATTATAAAAATCATAACTATAGCACCTGAATTGGATGGAGCGGAAGAGTTTGTCAGATCAATGAAAGATAAAGGAATTGTAGTTTCAGCTGGCCATACTTCTGCAAATTATGATCAAATTAAAGAATCCATGGATTGGGGTGTTAGTCATATAACACATCTTTTTAATGCTATGACTGGACTTCATCACCGCCATCCTGGAGTTGTGGGTGGGGCTTTAGAAAGCAATATTAATTGTGAACTGATAGCTGACTTCATACATCTACATCCAGCAATTTTCAATATATTATTTAAAACTAAAAATATTGGTAATTTAGTTTTGGTTACTGATCAAATGAGAGCTGGATCTATGGGTGAAGGAACCTTTGAATTGGGCGAACAAGAGGTTGAAGTAAAAAAGGGAGAAGCTAGATTGGCAAATGGACAGCTTGCAGGCAGTGTTTTAACACTGGATAAAGCTGTTCGAAATATAAATTTTTTAGGTAAACTTACTATACCTCAAATAATATCTATGGTAACCAAAAATCCAGCTGAAATAATCGGAATGGATGATCAGATTGGCCAAATTAAAGTTGGTTATAAAGCAGATTTATTACTTTTAGATAATAATCTGAATGTTAAACAAGTATTTAAAGAGGGAAAGAGAGTTCGGGAGGTGTAACATTTTTGCGAGTAATAATAACTGAGGGTTATCAAAAAATGAGTAGAAAAGCAGCATTAATGACAGCGAGTCAAATAATATTGAAACCAAATAGTGTTTTGGGATTAGCAACAGGTGATACTCCTCGGGGTATGTATCAAGAATTAATAAATATGTATAAAAATAATGAAATAGATTTTTCTGATATTGTAACTTTCAATTTAGATGAATATTATGGTCTTCCTCCTGATAATCCTCGTAGCTATCATTATTATATGGAGAACACCTTTTTTAATAAAATTAATATAAAAGATGAAAACAGTCATATTCCTGATGGAAATGCAAAAGAAATTAAAAAGCACTGTAGGGAATATGAATTTAAAATCAAAAACCATGGGGGGATAGATTTACAAATTCTTGGTATTGTATCAAATGGTCATATTGGTTTTAATGAACCAGCAGATAGATTAAATGTAAAAACTGACATTGTTGAATTAAGTGAAGAGACAATTGAAGCCAATAGCCGTTTTTTTAATTCCAAAAATAATATTCCGAAGAGAACTATTTCTGTTGGGATGGCAACCATCTTAAAAGCCAAAAGGATACTTTTATTAGCTAGTGGAAGTAAAAAGGCGGAAGCAATTAGAGATACAGTAAGTGGATATATTGATCCAAAAGTTCCTTCATCTTTCCTACAACTTCATAATTCTGTGATATTGATTATTGATAAAAAAGCAGCAAAGCTTCTATGAAAATTTAATATATCAAAAGAAAAGAGATATGGAAATTGTTAGATTATATAAAAAAGCAAAACAATTAATAGAAGAGATTGAAAGCAGTCAAGAAGAAAATATAAATAAAGTGGCAAAACTATTTAAACAAGCAGTGGTAAATGACGACATAATACATATAGTTGGGACAGGATATTCTCATATGTTAGCAGAAGAATTGTTTGTTAGAACCGGTGGACTACCAAACGTAAATGCAATTTTAGATGCTAATTTTGTGTTGAGCAATGGTGAAAGGAAAAGTGGAAAAGCAGAAAAGCTTGAAGGATTAGCAGATATTATTTGGGAAGAACATAAAATTAATTCTGACGATATAATAATTATTGTATCTAATTCTGGACGTAATGCTGTACCGATTGAAATTGCATTATTAGCTAAAGAAAAGGAGATAATAACAATAGCTTTAAATTCACTTGCTCATTCAAAAAACAGTGTATCTCATCATAAATCAGATAAAAAATTATATGAATTAGCAGATTTAGTACTTGATAATTGTGTGCCAAAAGGAGATAGTATAATAGAAATTGGCAAATTCAAGACAGGAGCAGCATCTACTTTAGCTGGAGTTTTAATTTTAAATAGTATCCAAATAAAAGCTCTCCAAATGTTAAAAAAAGAAGATTATGATCTAACATTATATCAAAGTCAAAATCTAGATGGAGTTAGTAATGAAGATTTGTTTAACAAATATAGTGATTTAATAAAACATCTTTAAGTGGGGGGACAAAGTATTGAATATAATTATTCCAATAAAACAGGTACCTGAAACTAATAATGTGAAGATGGATGAGGAAACTGGAACTATGATAAGAAGTGGTGTTGAGAGTATTATTAACCCTCTTGATCTTTATGCAATTGAAACCGGATTAGAATTAAAAGAAAAAGTTGGAGGCGAAATTACAGTAATATCAATGGGGCCTTCATCAGCAGAAAAAGCTTTGAGAGAAGCATTAGCCATGGGATGTGATCATGGTATACTTCTTACCGGAAAGGAATTTGCCGGATCAGATACTTGGGCAACTTCTTATGCATTGAGTCAGACTATAAAAGATCAGACCAATTATGATTTGATATTAACCGGCGAAAGAGCAACAGATGGAGATACAGGCCAAGTAGGTCCTGGCATAGCCTCTTTTTTGGATATACCTTTGTCTAGTTATACAAGTGAGATAGTTTCAGTTGATGAAAACAAAATTACTGTAAAAAGATTGATAGAAGAAGGTTATGAAACATTGGAGATGACCTTACCTTCTCTGTTAACTGTAGTCAAAGAGATAAGTTATCCGCGTTTGCCCACTCTAAGTGGTAAACAAAGAGCTAGAAAAGCAAAATTAAAAACATTTTCTGCAAATGAAGTAGAGATGGAAAAAGAAAAACTTGGATTAAGTGGTTCGCCAACAAGAGTTGTAAGTATAGACCATCCAAAGGTAACTAGAGATGGCGAATTTATAAAGGTAAAAGATGAAGATAGCTTAGAGGAAGCAGTTAGACGTTTAAATCAATTTCTGAGAGTGAAAAGTTTTATCTAGGAGTGATAATATGGTTTATAATGGCGTTTGGACAATAGCAGAGGCGAGCGAAGGAGAAATAAATGATGTTTCTTATGAGCTTTTAACAAGAGGGCGTAAGTTAGCTGATAAATTGAATTGTAAGCTTTCTTCTATTATTATTACAGGAGATATAAAGGAAGAAAAGTTAAAAGAATTCATATCAAGAGGTGCTGATGAAGTTTATTATGTTAGTGATCCTAATCTGGATAATTTTATTGTAGAAAGTTATAGTAATATTTTAGTGGATTTGATTGAAAGCAAAAAACCCGAAATAATATTAGCAGCAGCTACTACCAATGGGCGGACTTTAATGCCCCATGTAGCAACAAGGGTAAATGGTGGATTGACAGCAGATTGTACAGAGTTATCTATAGAGAAAGATACTGGCAACTTACTCCAAACTCGACCAGCAATCGGTGGTAATATTTTGGCTACAATAAAGACACCTGAACATAGACCACAAATGGCAACAGTTAGACCAAAATCGACTAGACCAGCTAAACTTGATGAAACAAGGCAAGGTAAAATCATAAATATTAAATTAAAACCAGAATTAATAGATAAACGAGTAAAGAGAATAAGTCTTGAGAAAAATGAAGAAGATGATGTAAATATACAGGATGCAGAAATAGTAGTAGCTGGAGGAAGAGGATTAAAGAAAGGCGAGAATTTTTCTTTAATCAGAGAATTAGCTGATCATTTAGATGGAGCAGTTGGCGCTTCACGTGATGCAGTAGATAGAGGTTGGATTTCTTATCCTCATCAGGTAGGTTTAAGTGGAAAAACAATTACTCCTAAATTATATATAAGTATAGGGATTTCTGGAGCGATTCAACATTTAGCTGGAATGAAAACTGCAGATACTATAATAGCTATCGATATTGATCCAGAGGCTAATATATTTAAAGTAGCTGACTTTGGTATAGTGGGGGACCTCTTTGAAGTAGTGCCTAAATTAAATGAATATCTTCAAAAGGAGGTAACTAAAAATGCATTATAATCCAGTAACAGAAGACATTATAGATGAATTAACAACAATATTAAATGATAAAAGGGTAATTACTGATAAAGAAAAAATAGAATCATATTCATATGATGAAACTTCTCAAGAACAATATGGACATATGCCTGAAGTAGTAGTTATGCCAATTTCAGCGGAAGAAATATCTCATATTATGAAACTTGCCAATAGAGAATTGGTTCCAGTAACTCCTCGAGGAGCAGGTAGTGGTCTGTCAGGTGGAGCAATACCTGATTTTGGTGGGATTGTTATTTCCTTTGAAAAAATGAATAATATTTTAGAAATAGATTATGATAATATGATGATGGTTTTAGAACCTGGTGTTATAACCAATAGTGTTAATGAAAAGATAGCTGAAAAAGGTCTCTTTTTTGCTGGATATCCTATGAGTGTAGAAACATGTTATATAGGAGGTAACATTGCAGAAAATGCTGGGGGAGGCAAGGCAGTTAAATATGGAGTAACAGGACGTTATATAATGGGGCTTGAATTAGTTACTCCTACTGGTGAAATAATAACATTGGGGGGTAAAAGAGTAAAAGATGTGACCGGTTATGACTTGAAACAATTAATTGTTGGTTCTGAAGGTACTCTGGGTATAGTAACTAAGGCAATTATTAAACTATTACCAAAGCCTTCTGAAATTGTAGATTTACTAGTATTATTTGAAGATGTAAAAACAGCTATTAAAATGGTACCTGAAATTATGACCACAGGCGGCATAATACCTACGGGCATAGAATTCATGGACAAGTTATCAGTTAAAACTTCATGTGAATATTTAAATGAACATTTGCCCTATCAGCAAGCAGGATCTATGTTATTAATTGAAGTTGATGGAAATAAAGAAAAACAGGTAATGGAAGATGCAGAAACAATCGGAGAATTATGTCAAAAAAATGGCGCTATAGAAGTTTATGTTGCTGACAATCATACTACTAGAGAAAGAGTATGGAGTGTTAGAAGGAATATAGCTGAAGCATTTAAGGTAGTAAGTCCTCATCAAAGTTTAGAAGATATTGTAGTTCCTATATCCAATATTCCTGACTTGATACCTGAACTTGAAATAATAGGTAATAAATATGATATACAGATTCCTTGTTATGGCCATGCAGGAGATGGTAATTTACATGCTACACTTGTTAAAAATCCATCTAATAGTATGGAAGAGTGGTACAAAATAGAAAAAGAGGCTCTTGAAGAATTATATAAAGCGACAAAAAAATTAGGAGGAACTCTAAGTGGTGAACATGGCATTGGATCTAAACGTAAAGAGTATATAGATATTGTATTAGGTCCTGCAGAAATAGAATTGATGAAAAAGATAAAGAAAGCATTTGATCCAAATAATATAATGAATCCTGGTAAAATATTTAATTTAACTGATTAGAGATGAATAAATACAATTAAATTTTAACTTTTACAGTCAAAAAAAATTAAAATTCACAACTATAAGATATTAGATTTAAATAATTATATTTAGGAAACTTAATAAAACAGATGGAAAAATGATTGAATTTGTTCTTAAATAATTTACTAAACAAAAAAATTTAATAATGTTCTGATAATAAAAAATAATATTTGTCGCTTCTAGTGGTCATAGAAGGTTAGTCTGAATAACTCCACTATATTCACATATTATTATAAAACACGAATAGTATGATTTGATGAATTCTAGGGATAATTTATGTTGTGAAAATCCCAGCAAGATCTCAGCAAAGAGTATAAAATTACATATGATGTAAGGAGATTTAATAATAAATCTTTTTGATAAGATGTTGTTATATATGATGTTATAGGGGTTAGTAACTTTGTATAAGGTGGTCCGAATTTAACTACGGATCAGTAGGCT
>CAZGMM010000074.1:0-12313 GCA_964526845.1 uncultured Halanaerobiales bacterium
TGCTGGGCCGCCTCCGACAATTATTAGATCATATGTATTACTCACTTGTATTTCCCCCTCTGTATTAGTAATTATATTCACAACAAATATACATTAAAATTATATTAAACTAAAGTCCTAAAGTCAACAAATCTTGAAATTATCTCTATTTTATTATATCCTTACTGTAGTAACTGGTCTAATCATGATTACTTTTTTACTTAAGAAAGGATTGATTTACAATGATCGATATTGATAATAAGGATATCAAGAAAAAACGGATCCTTAAATATTTCATTCAAGCCACCAAAGAAGTTATTGAAGAAAAAGGCATTGAAAATGTTACAATTAGAAATGTAGCCAAAAGAGCCGGCTACAATAGTGCCACTATCTATAATTACTTTGATAACTATAAGCAGCTTATATTTTTTGCTTCATTAGATTTTTTAAGTAACTACATACAGGCAATGCCTGATTATATTGCAGAAGGCGAAGATGAAGTTGAAAAGTTCATCCTGATGTGGGAATGTTTCTGTAAATATTCATTTGAAACTCCCCAAATCTATTATGCTATCTTTACAGATGAACTGGGTGACCATCCTGAAACCCTGATGGAAAAATACTTTCAAATTTTCCCAGAAAAGTTAGGAGATCCGCCTGAAAGATTGATTCCCATGTTATTGGATCCCGATCTTTCACGTCGTGCTTCTATCGCTTCAAAACCACTAATCAAAAACGGTTATCTATCAAAAGAAAAAGCAGAAGAAGTTGACAATATGATAACTTATATCTACCATGGTATGTTAACCTTAATAATAAATAATAGAATAGATTATTCCGTTGATGAGGCAGTAGATAAAATTACCGGTCATATCCGTACAATTGTAAACAACGCCATCTGCTGTGATAAGTAATTTGGAATCAATCCCGGCTGTAAAAAGCCGGGATTTTTTGATTCCAAATACCATATCTTATTTTATAAAGGAGTCTTCCTTTATATCCTAATTTACCGCTTCATCCAGTTCGTCAGCCTCTTTAAGATCTTCGAGAGAAGTATCTGCCACTTTACCTAAATCTACAACTCCATCTACTTTATGTTCAGCGTTTACAGATTTAATCATAGCAAACATCGCAAAAATCATAATAATGGCAAATGGGAATGCCGCCACAATTGAGCCAGTCTGCAGCATACCAAGTCCCCCGGATAACATCAGTGCTATAGCTAAACCAGACTGAATAAAGCCCCAGGTGACTTTGCGTTGGGCTGTCGGATTCTGATTACCCTTGTCTGACAACATGCCGAGTACGAAAGTGGCAGAATCAGCTGAGGTAATAAAGAACGTGGTTAGTAATATTACTGCAATTATGGATATCAAACCACCGAATGGAAAGTTCTGCATTACAACAAAGAAAGCCGTTTCAGTAACCTCAATCGCTTCTTCAGCAACATTCATTCCAGATTCAATACCCATGGTTCCTAAGATTGAAAACCATACAAAAGAAGCTAAGGTAGGAGCAAACAAGACTCCACCGACAAATTCTCTGATAGTTCTACCTCTGGAAATACGGGCGATAAATGTGGAAACAAATGGTGCCCAGGCAATCCACCAGGCCCAATAGAAGATTGTCCACCAACCGTACCATGGTTCTTTACCAATCTTAAAACTATCTCTTACAATACTACTCATATAAATACCAAATGAATTTGTAAAGTTATTAATTATCAATACGGTAGGACCAACAATTAAACAAATTACCATTATAAGTCCAGCTAATGAAATGTTAACATTTGATAGATATTTAATACCCTTATCAACACCAGTTATAGCTGAAATCATAAATAAGATTGTTATAACACCAATAACTAATAATCTCACTAAGTTGGTCTCAGGGATGCCAAATAGGAAGCTAAATCCACTTGTTACCTGTAATGTAGCCATTCCCAAAGAAGTTGCTACACCAGCAACAGTAGCAAAAATAGCTAAAATATCAATTACTTTACCAATTGTTCCTCTAGCTTTTGCTTCACCAATTAATGGAATAAAGATACTACTTATCTGAGCTGGTTTATCATGTCTAAACTGCATATATGCTAAAGCTAAAGCAAGTACACCATAACTTGCCCAAGGATGTAATCCCCAATGGAAAAAGGAAGTTTTTAAAGCAAAATCGGCTGCTTGTGCGGTTCCGCCCTGCATATTAAGGGGATTAACAAAATGATTTAAGGGTTCTGCAACTCCCCAAAACACTAAACCGACACCCATACCAGCACTGAATAACATTGCAAACCAAGAAATTGTGCTGAATTCAGGTTCTTCATCCGGTTTTCCTAACTTAATCTTACCATGTTTACTGAGCGCCATCCAAATACAAAAGATTACAAAGAGAGACATTGTAATCAGATAAAACCAACCAAAGTTACCAGTTAGATAATTAAATAGACTATTGGCAACATTACTGAAATTCTCCGGCATTGCAATACCCCAGATAACTATGGCAAAAACAACAATTAAAGAAATTAGAAAGACTTCTTTTCCTCTTTCTTTAATGACATTTCCTCGGTCATCTCTACGCGTTTTCATTTAATTCACCCTTTATGTAAGTATTTTTTTGAACATATACTAATTATGCATAAATCAAAATGTCCTCACCTCTCCTGGCATAGAAGAGGTGAGGATGTTTTTTTAGATTTCTACATCAAATACAGTCTGTTCATCAATATCTGTAGTTAGAGCATCTAAAGCTACACCTACCCGGTGGTAGCGTAGCTTCCACTGCTCATCTTCACTGGTTGACGGATCTCCCAGTGGATAAGGGATAGAAATAGTAGGAACTATTCTATTAGCTCCAACTGTTTTAGCTACAGGGATTAAATTAGCCATTTGTACTACTGGGATACCTGCTCTTTCAATTTCTTTCACCATCGTTGCTCCGCAACGTGTACAGGTACCTCAGGTAGAGGTGAGTATTACGGCTTGAACTCCATCCTCCAATAATTCTTCAGCAATTTCTTGACCCATACGGGCTGCTTCACCCTGGGTAGTTCCTGTACCCACGGTTGAATAGAAATACTTATAAAGCTTACCGATCTTGCCTTCTCTTTCATATTTACGCATTGCATCTACAGGTACAACACGGTTAGGATCGGTATCAGCTGCAGCCGGGTCATAACCGGCGTGGATAGTTCTAAACGCTTCATTTCTTCTATTTTTAAGTCTATTAACATCTTCAATATAGTACTTACCCCATCTAGTAGCTGAGGCAGATTGAATATTATCTGGGTTCTCAATTGGTACAATACCACCAGAAGTTACTAAAGCTACGGTTGCTTCACTTAAATCTTCAATTGGGTCTGCTATATCTACTGTATCTAATTCTGGTATAGGTAGTTCACTTTCGAATTCTTCATCATTAATCTTTTTAAGTAGCATATCAATAGCTCTTTCATAAGCAGGTGTTTCATCTGGTAAGAAGAATTGGTGTCTAATACCTCTTTTAAAGTATCCTTCCTGTTCAGCAGGAAGTAACTTTTCACCACCAAGAATCTTATTACCAAATTCAACCATCTTAGTTACATCTTCTTTCATCTTGGCAGCACTTTGTCCGCCCGGGAAGATGTAAATATCTTTTTTAAACATATCAACACCTGGGTTTTCTTCGTTCATAGAAGAAATAACAGGTACATCAAATTCTTCTTTAACTGCTTTACAAATTGCTCCACAGGCAGTTCCGTATCTACCGGCCTGGAAAGCTGGTCCAGCAAAGAAGATATCAAATTCTTTATCTTCTAAAAATCCTAAAATTCTATCTATAGCTTCTTCTTCATTAGAACCAAAGAAGTTATCTCCACAAATTACAGTGTGGCTCACTTCACCGTCTAATAATTGATCATATAACATAGCAGCCCCAACCTTTTCATCTCTAATTTCAGGTTCGTGGTCTGCTACTTCTTCTCCACCAATTTGTCCGAAAAATTGATTTAAATATACAATTGCTTTTGGCATCTAATTCACCTCCCGGAGTTAAAATTCTTTCATTGTTTTGGGGGACCAGCCAGCAATTTGGTCTCCACAGAACATTGAATTATTTTCCATAATTATTGAGCCATCTTCTTTTACAGATGAGCCTAGTACTTCATCATCTTCCCATCCACCAGATAAACCGTCTCTGGCTAATGATTCTAATTCGCCGATAACTTCCGGCATTGGTGGAAGTTTAATTAGTTCGGATACATTACCTGTTGATACTAAAGCATCAGCTTTAGGGTCTAATGAGACGAGAGGCTGTGAACCGCCGTCACGACCGGTAGCTTCATTACTTACTCCAACAGTCTTAACACCGGCATCCTCTAATGCAACTAAACAACCAATATAGTCAGCATCAGGATTACCGTATCCTTCTTCAGTTACTACTGCAGCATCTGCTCCGAGAGATTTGGCCATTTGGGCAACAAATTGAATAGATCTCTCTTTTTGGTCCATAGCTACATTTAGGTTTGACATTATTACACCTAAAAAGTTAATAGTTTCACCATGTTCTTCATAAAGTCTTTTGATCAAAGGAAAGTTCTGAAAGTCATAAGTAGCCCACTTTGAAGAACAGGGCATGAAACTACCAGAAATCATAGCACCATCTAATACTTCATTAGGATGCATGAAGGTCGGTAGCATATTATTTGTGTCCCAACCATAGTTTAGATCATTGTATCCAGGTTCTTCCATCTGAGATTGAGGCTGCATTACTATGACAACACTTGGTAGATCATTAACTTCTTTAGATCTCTTTGTAATTGGATCTAGGGAATAAGATTCAACTTCGTCAGGTTCTTGATCCTTTAAAGTCTCTCCAAGGTATTCAGATAAGCGCATACCAGCCCATCTCAAGGCACGATTTTTCTTTTGCTGTTCGTGTCTTTCGAATTCTTCATCAGTATCAGCAACTAAAACTACATTCTTTAATTGAGAGAAGTATGTATATTTAGCACCTTCTCCTCCCATATCAATTAAGCCGTCCTGGAATCCTCCCCAATGTTTACCGACGACAAGTACACTCATATCTTTCATTGCAAGTGTCCTACCATCACCGGCCTGCATCAAATCACCAGTTACACCGGGAAATACCGGTCCCCCTTCTTCACGATAACGGGGTTCAATTGCTTCTTTAACCGGAACCAGGCGGACCATATCACCGGGTTTTACTATTTTTAAATCAGCTTCAGTGATATGTTCATCTTTATAAACAACTTCCAGTGCTTCTTCTTTATTAATAGTTAAGACACCATCGTTGAAAGTTGTTTCATCTCCAAACTCAATATCTTCTACATGAAAATTACCGAGTTCTAGTTTCACCTTAGTCCACCTCTTTTCTTAAAGTATAATTTGTCAAAAAAAATTAACAGTAGGAATTAAGCAAAGTCAGAATACTTCTCGCGGTAAGTAGATACTTCTTCTACGATATCATCTACATCTAAAACCATTTCCATCATTGAGACCTGTTCGTCATAAACATCTTCATCAACCTCATCTTTAATTTGAGGTTCTAGAATGTGGTAGCACGCGAGCCCCAACTGGACTCCTGCCAATGGACCTGCAAAGGTAGGATCTCCGTTAGTTACTGTTTCACAGGCTAAGCCAGAAGCTTCTGCTTCCGCTCCACCTAAAATAACTACTAAGTTATCCTTTCCATGTTTCTCAGCTAAATCTTTCACACGCTGTTGATTCTCGAGGTCCATGGCGCCTGCGCTTGTTCAGACGAAACATTCTGTAGTAGTAAATACTACATCTGCACCAGCTGATTCTATACATTCTTTAATAGCTGGGCCAGGTACGCCATCTCTGTCACCTAAAATGGCAACTTTTTTACCTTCAAGCATCTTATTGACACCTCCATAATTTTTGTAGTCTTTTTCAATTTTCACAAAATTATAATAACATAATCATGATTATATATCAACCATGATTGTGAAAAAATTTATTTATTTTATGATTTTTTTCACTTTTTTTGTATAACTTCTTTTCTATTAAAAAAGGGACTGCAGTATAAACTACAGCCCCCTAAATAATGTCTTTTCTATTTTCTTTTTTATCCTTCAAACACAGTTTGTGAATCAATTGGAGTTTCTAAAGCTTTAATTGATTTTTCTACCAATATTCTTCTCATCTCTTTTTGTTTAGCTTTTGCCAGGTTAGGATCTCCCAAGGGATGTGGAATTGCTACAGCTGGTATTATTCGATTTGCACCAACTGTTTTTGAAATTGGTATCACAGTAGCAATATGTACGACTGGAATTCCGGCTCTCTCAATCTCTTTCACCATTGTTGCACCGCAACGTGTACAGGTTCCTCAGGTAGAGGTGAGTATAACAGCCTGAACTCCGTCCTCCAATAACTCTTGAGCTATCTCCTGAGCATATGCTTTTGCATTTGCAACAGAAGTACCATTACCTACTGTTGAATAATAGTATTCATGTAATTTACCTATTTTACCTTCTTCTTCCATATCTTTTAGTACATCAACCGGTAAAACACAGTTCGGATCTTCGTTGGCATAAACTGGGTCATAGCCGCCATGAGCTGTTTCATGAGACTCTGCAGTCATTTCATAGATATCTTCTATATTGTATTTACCATATTTAGAAGCACTGGATGATTCAATATGATCAGGATTACCTTTAGGTACAATACCTCCCGATGTAACTAAGGCAATTCTAGCATTAGAAACATCTTCGAGTGGACCAACAGGGTCTACGCGGTCAAAATCCGGCATTGGATATTCTGTTTCAAATTCTTCACCATTTAATTTGGCTATTAACATTTCTACAGCTCTTTTGGAACCCTGCTTTTCAGCAAAGATATTTTTCCTAATTCCACGGGGAAGATAACCTGCCTCTTTTGGTAAACCAAGATCACCATCTTTTTCAATATATGTTTTTATAAGTTGAACCATATCTGGTAGAGCATTTCTCATGCCTGCTGCGGAATCTGAAGTTTCCACAAAGTAAGCATATTGCTTATACATATCATAACCCGGGTTTTCGGGATAAATACCGGAAACAACCGGTATATCTAAATCATTTGCTACTTCTGCCACCCCACCACAGGCAACTCCATAACGTCCCGCATTAAAAGCAGGACCTGCAATTAATAAATCGGGTTTGACATCCTGTAAAATATCTTTAACTTTATTTTGTACTTCTTCGGTATTTTCATTGAAATAGCTATCTCCACAAATTATGGTTTTTACTATTTCAGCCTCTTCTCCTAAAGCATTGTTAAAAGCATTCCCGGGTCCAACCGGTCCTTCTTTTACTTCAGGAGGAATATTTGCCTTCTCTTCTCCCCCAATTTGACCAAAAAATTGGTTGAGATAATGTACAATTTTATACTTTCCCATTTAACATACGCCCCCTTTCAACTGGGAACAATTATTCAGCATGTTCAGAATACATTTCCCTATATTTTTTAGTTTCTTCAATAATATCATCAACATCTAAGACCATTTCCATCATTGATACCTGCTCGTCATAAACGTCTTCATCAACCTCATCTTTAATTTGAGGTTCTAGAATATGGTAGCACGCGAGCCCCAACTGGACTCCTGCCAATGGACCTGCAAAAGTTGGATCTCCATTTGTAACTGTTTCACACGCGAGACCAGAAGCTTCTGCTTCTGCTCCACCTAAGATAACGACTAGGTTGTCTGCTCCGTGTTTTTCAGCTAACTCTTTAATCCTAGCTTGATTTTCCAGATCCATGGCTCCTGCGCTTGTTCAGACGAAACATTCAGTTGTTGTAAAGACAACCTCGGCACCGGTTGTTTCGATACATTCTTTTATAGCTGGCCCGGGAACTCCGTCTCTATCGCCCAGGATAGCAACTTTTTTACCATCTAACATTTAACTTGCACCTCCAAAATATTTTTTTAATAACCTCTTGCTGTTAATTTATTAAATCCTAATTCATTAGTTGAACCAGTTATAGCCTGAATTTCAACAGTGATAGAACCATCATCTTCAATATTTCCATCAAAGCCACCGGCAATTACATTAGCCGTTTTCTGATAGCCAATGGTTTTTTCCAACGGTGGTAAGGTAATAACTTCATTAGCATTACCGGCTGTTATAACTGCATCAGCTCTCGGATCGGCATCTGCTAGAGACTGGGAACTGCCGTCTCTGCCGGCATATTCATCGGTAATTAGAACTGTTTTGATACCTTTTTCTTCTAACTTGGTACAGTTCATAATTAGGTCTGCATCGGGATTACCGAAGCCTTCTTCTGAAACAATGGCTGCATCAAGGCCCATTTGTTCTGCCAATTTAGCAGTATAGTTAGAAGATCTTTCTTTATCTGCCAGGGTAACGTTCTCATTTGTAATTATTACTCCCATAAAGTTAAAGTCTTTCCCATGTCTTTCATATAGGTCTTTAATTACGGGGTTATTTTGATGGATATATGTAGCATTTTTGTCACAGGCTGATACACAGTTACCACTTATAATAGCTCCGTCCATTACTTCGGTAGGAGAAATTAAAGTTGGTAGAATTTGCTTGGCATCTACACCATATACATAGGTATCATGTAATAGACCTTGACTCTGCAGCATATAGACATAACCCACTTTAGGTAAATCAGGATACTGATTATCAGCTTCATAGAATGGCTTGTGTTCAAACTCTTCCACAGAATCACATTCTACTTCTTTACCTGCTTCCGCCAAATAAGTGGCTGCTTTTAAACCTATCATTCTGACAAGTTCTTCATGTTCATGCTGCTGTACATCATCTTTTACTTCACAGTTAATTACAATATTATTAAACTGTGAAAAGGGAGTATAGTCAGCACCCGGACCGGTCATATCAATAATCCCTTCCTGGAAACCTACAATATTACCGGTGGTAACTACTGCACAACCCTTTAAGGCAATTGTGCGGCCGGTACCAACAATTTCTTCACCTGCGATAAAACCGGGGAATACTCCACCGGGACCTTCTACCTTTACCCGTGGTTCAATAACATCTTTAACCGGAATGATACGAACACTATCACCTGGTTTAACTAAATCAATCTCGATAGACTTAACATCTTCTTCGCCATCGATATTCTCCAATAAATCCTCTTTATTGATATATAAAACACTATCTTTGATCTCTGTTTTCTCACCAAAACTGATATCGTCAATTTGGATTTTTCCTAATTCTAACTTCACATCTTCACCCCTTTCTTAAGCCTGCTCATAATATTTTTTAAGTACTTCTTCTATATCTTCAGGCTCTAATTCATCTCCACTGAGGTGTTCTTTTTTCTCCCCATCCTCATAAAAAACTAGAGAAGGTAAACCTAACACCTTTTGTCCTATCGCTAAACGGCGATTTCCTTTAATATTTAACTTTGCAAATTTAATTTTATCTCCATACTTTTCAGCCAGTTCTTCTACATCTGGCATAAGGTCTAAACAAAGATCACAGTTATCGCTCCAAAAATCTACTAATACAACACCCTCTGAGTCTAAAACTTCGGACTCAAAGTTATCTTTATTTAACTCTAACATCTCTTATCACCTCCCCTTATAAGATTAATATAATATCAGTCTAATTTAATAGATTGTATGGCACTTTCAATCAATGATAAATCAATCACCTGATAATCATCTAAAATATCAGCGGGTAGTTCAGATTTGGCTTTCTTTTTTTCTTTAAACTGCTGGTATTTCTCATATGAATTTTCATAAGTTTTTAGCGAATCAAAGTCTAAACCCTTATTTCCCCTTAAGATAATAGAGCGATAGGGATTTTGGAAAGGCTTCACACTACCAGCTAAGGGATGTGAGATTAAAATATATCCCTGATGAATGTAATCACGGACTTCTTTGAAAACACCTTCAATATTATCCACAAAACTTATTTTAATATTTTCTTCTTCATATTTGTTTTTTACTTTTGGATTATTTGTTATCAATATATATTTGCTCATGATAGCTCCTTTTTAAAATCAAAAAAAGACAGAATAGTAATGATATACCATTACTACTCTGTCTTTATACCTGAGAGATTACCTAATCTAATAACTAGATTGCTCCTTCGGTGTTTAAAAATAAACTTTCCAGAGTTCTGTCAGAAGACGGTCCTTTTACCTGAAAGTTTCATTCCCCTACATATGGTATCAGGGAATTTACCCCTTCGGTGGCTATAAAAACTCTCTCCCATCTTCCTCAACCATCTTTATTTAATTATAAAATATTTTTTTCACAAAGTCTGATATTATTATACAAGATAGGTTGAGGATTGTCAATAAAGTTGAGGAATTTTATCTTATTTTTTCTATATTTTTTTCATTATCCTTCTTTTCTATATGGTAAAGACCTTCAATCTGAATTCCGTCTCTTTTAATAAGAGTATGTACTTGATCATAATCAACTACAGCCTCAAACTTCAAACCCAGACCACAGTCGGCACTAATTTCAGGCGGGATATTTAAAAGTTCAAATTCGTAATCCATATCGTCGAGCAGTTTTTCTGCCCTCATATAATGATGAGTTGATTCAAATGTAATCAGATAGTACTTCAATATAATCACCTTACCTTAATACTATTCCTTTATTACCTTCTTTGACCTCTCCGATCACAGCTGCTTTATCTACTCCTAGTCCAAATAATTCGATTAATAGATCAGAAGCTGATTCTTCTGGTACAGCCAATAAGAGACCACCGGAGGTCTGGGGATCATATAAGAGGTCTTCAATATTTTCATTGATATCATATTTTTTTATTACCATCTCTTCATAATTTTCTTTATTTGAGTAGGCGCCTTCGGGCAGTAACCCCATCTCAGCGTATTCAATTGAACCTTTAAAAATCGGTACTTCTTCGGTTTCTACTTCGATTTGGACATTGCTGCCTTTAACCATCTCGGTCAGATGACCCATAAGTCCAAAACCCGTAATATCTGTACAGGCATTTACCTTATATTCCTTTAAAACTTCAACCGGCTTATCATTTAATTCAACCATCGATTTTACTGCTTCATTATCTAGGCCGCCCTCTTCTAAGCCGCCTTTTATGGCAGAAATAATTACTCCCGTACCCAGGGGTTTAGTTAAGATTAATTTATCTCCTGCCTGGGCATTGGAGTTTGTTAGTAAATTATCGGGATGGACAAAACCTGTCACGGATAAACCGTACTTCGGTTCATCATCTTTAACGGTATGGCCGCCCGCCATTGAGGCACCGGCCTTTTTGACTATGTCTGCACCCCCCTGTAATATTTTAACTAAAAGGTCCTGGCTTAAACATTCCGGGAAACCGACAATGTTCATCGCCAGAAAGGGTTTACCTCCCATCGCATAGATATCACTTAAAGCATTCGAAGCAGCAATCTGTCCATATAGATAGGGATCATCAACCACAGGAGTGAAAAAATCTACTGATTGAATCAAAGCCCTCTCTTCATCTATTTTATAGACGGTAGCATCATCTCCTGTTTCTATGCCTACCATCAAATTCTGGTCTGTATTTTCAAAGCTAACTTGTCGCAAAACTTGCGATAAAGCCCTAGGGCCTAATTTAGCTGCTCAGCCGGAAGTTTTACTGTACTGTGTTAATCTTACTTTATCAGTCATAAGTTCACCACCTTAATTTCTAGTTAATCACTTATTATATTTCTAATACTTCTCCCTTATTTAAACTGTCAACTATCTCATACATATTACTTATACTACCTACTTCTAATTTATCTTTTAGGCCATAGTAATCAAGACAGGTACCACAAGCCAGCACATTTACTCCCTTATCTTCTAATTTCTTGAGGGAATTAATTATTTCTTGATTATGACAGGCAAGTTTTACACCGGAGTTCATAAAAATAATCTTAGCTGGGATAGGTTCAATATCGAGAAGGGTATTGATAAATCCCCTAATTAATAGTTCACCTAATTCCTCGTCACCTTCCCCTAATAATTCAGATTTAATGAAGATTACTTTATCTTTTTCTCCTTTGCGGCTCTGTTGGTTTGTTTTCTCAAAATCAGTTATTACCAATTTATATAGATCTTCTTTTTCTTTAACCATTGTTACATTCCCGCCCATTTTGATACCTAGCTTCTTTACATTTTGGGCAGCAACTTCATTATCAACTAATACTTCTACTTCCTCAAAATCTTCTAAAGCCTTTTTAGTTTTAACAACCGGTTTAGGGCAGGACAAACCTCTTGCATCTACTTTTTCCATCTTGTGACCTCCTTAACAAATTTTATTTAAAATTATATTATCATTTATTATGTAATTTATCAATTTATTTTATAGAATATATAAAATTTTTTTTGGATGAAAAAGTAAAAA
>CAZGMM010000075.1:0-12275 GCA_964526845.1 uncultured Halanaerobiales bacterium
ACTTTTCTTAATTATATTATTTTAGATATATGATGTCAAGAAATTAACCCCTTTGTTTTATTAAAAATCAGGGTCACTATTTTCCCGTTAATTCATTAAATGTGGTAATATTATAGTTTAGTTTTTGAGCGGTCCTGATAATATATTCTAATCGTGCGGTACTGAAATTTTGATTACCGGTATGGGCATAAAAGATTAAAAGAGATCTTTCTTTAGCGCCTGTGTAAAGTATTTCATCTAATTCCTCGCGATCGATCTCATTATTTTCAAAAGAAATCCCCTTTAAATTATATTGTTTCAAAGGAAAGTAGTTGATAAAACGGTCCGGAAAAGACTGACCGTTTTGGGGGCCACCGCGGGCAAAGATATAATGTTCTTTTACAAGGGAACGGGCCGGATCTGTATAGCCGTTATAGGGATAAACAAAATTATTTACCTCTAAACCCATGGCTGTAAGTTTCTTTTTAGATTCAACTATCTCCTTTTCCATCGCTTTTTTGGTCAACATTATATAACTGGAGTTTTTATTATACTGATAATCCAGCTTATCTGCTAATTTAAAGTAAGTATCTCTTTCTGTCTTCAAGCGTTTTTTGAAATTAATTACCTCACCATGTTTTTGGATATAATCATAGATATAATAGGAGTACCTGGGCTCAATAATATTAGAGTTATTAATTTTTATCTTTTGGTCGCCCTTATTAAGACCTTCTTTAAGACTGTAGTAGATTAAAGCAGTATGGTATTTACCGTGGCTGGCTATCTCCCAGCCGTTATTTTCCAGCCTTAATAAATCATTCTTATCTAAAAAATTTACATTGCCAATCGTAGAAGAATTTACGGCTGAAACGGCCGGCACCTCATATTTTTGATGAACGGGTAGGGCCAGTTCAATATCTTCTTGATACCCATCATCATAAACAAAGACCAGGGCCGGCAGGTTATCCTCACTGGGCCAATAGATATTACTGATTATCGGTATTAAGATAATAAATATGATTAAAAATAAGAGAGTTTTAAACTTCATTTTTCCCCCTAAAAAGATCTGTCTAAACAACTTCTAACTTTTTTATATTAAATAAACATAATCAATAACAACTGTCCGAGTCCGATAATAAAACCGATAACTCCCCCCAGATATTCAATATGCTTTAACTCCCGCTCTGCTATATCTAAAACAAGCTCTTCTAGGGTAATAAGTGAAAATGACTTTATATTGTCTTCAATCATCTCTTTGATGTCAATCTCTTCTTTAATTCTTTCCCCTAAGGTCTCCATCCAGTCCTCGAAGTTATTATGGACCTCTTCCTTAATAATATCAACTATGATCTCACGGCTGATATCCTTCAACATTTTAGGCATTACATATTTGAAGTTCTCATTTATCTTCTTATTAATCGTATCTTCAATTATTAGGTTCAACTCTTCCTTTATCAGCTCGTGGTCAAACTCTTCTAAGATATTATCTATTGATAAGAGGTTATCTTCAATAGAAACAGCTATACTTTCAGCCAGTTCATCTCGTCTCGAAGGTAAAAGACCCTGAATTTTAATGTTTAAAATAGGTATATTAATGGGCTGAATCGGCCTAAACAGCATTTTTACGGCTATATAGTTCGTAAAATAACCAATTACAGCTCCAATAATCGGTATTAAAAAATAGTAGTAATTCATTTTTTTCTCCTTTAAATTAAAAAATTCCCGGGTAACCGGGATCAATTACAGAAATTAATGGTGTGGGTAAGTGGATTCGAACCACTGGCCTCTACGATGTCAACGTAGCACTCTGACCAACTGAGCTATACCCACTTAAGATGGTGCCGGGGATCGGGCTCGAACCGATACGGGAAAATAATTCCCACCGGATTTTAAGTCCGATGCGTCTGCCAATTCCGCCACCCCGGCAGTTTTATTATCGCTTGCGACAATAAATATTATAGCATTATGGTATTATACTGTCAAGTGGAAATATTTGGTATAATTTATTATTTATAACAGATTTTTAAATCCTCGGCTGACCACTCATAAGAAATTTCAACCTTACCAATATCTGTGGGCAGAATTAATGGTATTTTATTATGAAAGGACTTTTTATCATTCTTTATAGCCCTTAAGATAGCTTCCGGTTTAACTTCCGGCGGTATCTCGGTTGGTAAACCAACCTTTTCTAAAAGATTGATCAGTCTATTTAAATCATCTTTTTTAATCATATCTCTTTCATACGCTATTTTACTATTACAGACCATTCCAATCGCTACTGCCTCGCCGTGGCGGTATTTCTGATAGTCATAAATATTCTCCAGGGCATGTCCTATCGTATGACCAAAATTTAATATCTTTCTTTCTCCCTCTTCCTTTTCATCTTTTTGGACAACTTCACCTTTTAATTGACAGGATCCCTGAATTAATTTTTCTAAGATAGAGAAATCCAAATTAAGAATTGCTTCTAGGTTTTGTTCTATATAAGAAAAATATTCTTGATCTAAGGCCATACCGTGTTTTATGACCTCGGCCAGACCGGAAGTAAACTCTTCTTTGGCCAGGGTTTTTAAGGTCGAGACATCGATCAAGACAAAGGCAGGTTGATAAAAGGAACCGATCAGATTTTTACCTGATCTATGGTTTACAGCCACCTTACCTCCAATACTGCTGTCGACCTGGGCTAAAAGGGAAGTCGGGAGCTGGACAAAGTTAACGCCGCGCATATAGGTAGCAGCTACAAAACCGGCTAAATCTCCAATTACACCTCCACCCAAGCTGATAATGAGGCTGCTTCTGTCCATCTCATGTTCTATTAATTGTTCATATAATGGTTCAGCATATTCTAAAGTCTTATACTCCTCACCATCGGGGATAAGTCCATAAGAGGGGACTAATTTGGCCTCTTTTAAACTTTTTAGAACTTGCTCACCATATAAGGGAAATACAGTTGGGTTTGAAATGACAAAAGTCCTTTCTACTTCTGGTATTTTTTCTTTGATCATCTCCCCGATCTTATTTAAATTACCTTTACCAATAATTATGTCATAGCTTTTTTTACCTAAGTCAATCTTTACTTGTTTCCCCATTTTAACACGTCCTTAATAGTGCTTGAGATACTCCTTATAGGATTGATAGTTCCTGGTGATCTCTTCCATGCTATCTCCCCCGAACTTTTTACAGAAAGCCTTTGCTAAAACTGCTGCCGAAACTGCTTCCCCTACAATACTGGCCGAAGGAACAGCACAAACATCGCTTCTCTCTTTACTGGCAAATCTAGCCTCTTTACTGTTTAGATCAACTGAATGGAGGGGATTTTTTAAGGTAGGTATTGGTTTCATGGCCATTCTGATTAATAAGGGCTCCCCGTTCGAGATTCCCCCTTCAATACCACCCGCTTGATTACTTGAACGGTAAAACTGTGAACTATCTTGCTCATAATAGATCTCATCATGAACTTCTGATCCCTTACGGCTGGCACTCTTAAACCCGTCCCCAAACTCCACACCTTTGATCGCCTGGATACTGATCACGGCCTGAGCTAACTTTCCATCCAATTTTTCATCCCAGTGAACATGGCTGCCTAATCCAACCGGTAAACCGAAGACCAATATTTCAATTACTCCTCCGATGGAATCGCCTTTTTGTTTTGTATCATCGATAAGCTTGATCATTTCTTTTTCCACTTCTTTATTGCCACAGCGCAGGGGCGAGTCCTCTACTTTTTTAAAATATGTACCTAACTTTTCCTGGTTATACTCTCCAGATTTTTTATCTGCTACATCTAAATTTTCCCAGGAAGAAGCTTTAACCGAACCAATCTGTATTACATGGCTATAGATATTAATATCGAATTTGGATAAAAATTGTTTACAGACCGAGCCCACTGCAGTCCGAATGGCAGTCTCCCGGGCACTGGCCCTTTCTAGTATATTTCGTACATCTTTTGTATTGTACTTAAGGGCACCGGCCAGATCTGCATGGCCCGGGCGGGGTTTGGTCACGGTTTCCGTTTTTTTCCCATCAGCGGGATCTGGTGACATCTCTTTTTGCCAGTTTTCCCAATCCTTGTTTTTTATGATAAGTGTAATAGGGCTGCCCAGGGTTATACCGTGCCTAACTCCCGCGGTGATCTCAACCCGGTCTTTTTCAATATCCATCCTACCGCCCCGACCATAGCCACCCTGGCGGCGGATGAGTTCTTGATCAATCAAATCTTTTTTCAATTCTAAACCGGCCGGTACCTGTTTTATGATAGCTGTAATCTCTTTACCGTGTGATTCACCGGCTGTCAGGTATGTAAACATTTATGTATCCTCCTTCTGCAATTCCACCGATTGCTTAAAAATCTCTTGAAAAATCTTGCCGATTTGGGCTGAAGAATAGGGACCTTTATTTTGTTTTTTTATTTCCTTTAATATTTCATCTTCTCTATCGCTGTCCACAAGAGAAATACCTTTCTTGCTTTTTATCTGGCCGATCTTTTTTACTATTTCACCGCGGGTGGATAGTATTTTTAAAAGCTCTTTGTTAAGTTCATCGATTTCTTTTCTTAATTCTTTTAATTCATCTTCCATCTGGTTTTTCCTCCTGTATTAATTCAGTTTTGCGCTGACCCGTCTTTATAAAATAGTTCAACAATCCTTCTTTATCTCCTTTTGTCAGCATCTTTTTAAATTGTTCTAATTCTGTTAAAAATTCAGCAAAGATCGGTTCTAACTTTGATCGATTAGACATACAGATATCTGCCCAGAGATCCGGTGGGCTGACTGCAATCCGGGTTGCATCTTCAAAGCTGCCGGCTGAAAGTTCAACTACATGATCTTTCTGTTTTTTGGTACTATTGGTTTGTATAACGATTATCATATTCTCATTCTCCTTTCGAGATTATATCTTTAAGCTGTTTTATGAATTCTTGATTATCTTCTTTCTGACCGACAGTAACCCTGATCCAGGTCGGTAGACCAAAAATATTGCCGGGCCTTACGATAACACCCTGCCGCATTAGTTTTTCAAAAACATCAACTGCATTATGTTCAGTATTTGTGAGTATAAAGTTTCCCTGGGTAGGTATATATTGTAGGCCAAGCTCATCTAAGGAGTTATATAAATAGTTTTTCCCTTTTTCATTACAGGCTCTACTGTTTTTCACATGTTGTTGGTCGTTTAGGGCGGCAACAGCCGCTATTTGAGCTAACTTGTTGACATTAAAAGGGCTGCGAACCCGATTTAATAGTTCAACTAGCTGGGAGTTAGCCACCCCATAACCGACCCTAAATCCAGCCATTCCATATATTTTGGAAAATGTTCTTAACAGAATTAAATTGGAATACTGGTCTATCAATTCTAATCCTTTGAAGTAATCAGTTTCTGTTATGTATTCATAGTAGGCCTGGTCAACACCAATCAAAATGTCAGACGGAATCTCATCAATAAAATCTAATAACTTTTTCCTGTCTACAGTAGTCCCGGTCGGGTTATTGGGGTCACAGATAAATATTACTTTGGTCTTCTCTGTTACTGCCTCAGCCATACTGTCCAGATCATGCCTATAATCTTCTGTTAGGGGAATCTCCTTACTAATCCCTCCACTGGCCTGAACAGCCAATTTGTATTTTATAAAGGAAGGGTCAGCTAAAATTACTTCATCTCCCTTCTCGACAAAAACCATCATTATATGGTCGATTATCTCATCCGAACCATTACCGATAAATAGCTTTTCTTTATTTATATTATAGAAATCAGCCAGGCAATTCTTAAGTTGATTACAGTTGCTGTCAGGATACTGATGAAAATTACAATTAGCATCCCCCAGGCATTCTAAAACCTGTTCAGAGTGTCCCAAGGGATTTTCATTGGAAGCCATTTTAATAACCTTATCCAAACCGTATTCTTTTTTTACCTCTTTAATCCCCTTGCCCGGTTTATACTTCTTCATGTTTTTCACATTGTCTCGTACTCTTTTATATAAGCCCGTGTTCATAGCAAAACCCTTCCTTTCTATTCTTTATTATTTTAAAATTGTTAAGTTATATATCTTTAATACCAAAGTTAAGAACGATGAAGTTGTAAATATCTATTTTGAAGAAAATAAAGTTTCTTTAAAACAAGGAAACGAAGTATTTATAACCTGGTTGTTCGTTATTGTCAACTCATTCTCAGCTACTAAACCAACAATGGCCAGCGAAATCGTTATTCTATGGTCGCAAAAAAACTTTTTACTGAAATCCCACCTTCAATTTGATTGGGGCCTTTAATAATCATAGCATCTCTAAATTATTCCATCTTACACCCATGCGGGACAGTTGTGATACGATAGCCCTTATTCTATCCGTTTCCTTAACCCTTAATTTACCCGCATCTTTAATCACAGTTACTCCGTCCGCCTGGCTGTCTAATACAGTAATAATAGGTGTCTCATCTATCATTTTGGGGATAAGTTCGCCCACTATCTCTATCCCGTGTATTTGACTGCTCTTAACCTCAATATCAGCAATCGGTTCACCACTTACTTTACGTCTGTTTAACAATTTTATTTTCCCACCCATTTTTTCTACTACATCTAAAAATAGGGTCCTGGTGGGTTAACATCTACACCTTCTATTAATATTTGACCGTCTTTTGTGATCAAGCCAGCCTTGATAAAGAAAGCAGCTGAAAAAATATCACCAGGTACCACGATCTCTTGTAGATGTAATTTTCTATTATTGTCAAGAGGAAGTGTTATATTATGACCTTCCTTTTTTATGTTGATTCCAAGCCCTGCTAACATCCGTTCCTTATGGTCTCTGGATAAAGCGGGTTCGACTATCTTTACCGATTGATTACTATAAAGTCCGGCCAGCAGTATGGCTGACTTTACCTGGGCCCTGGCAACCGGCAGCTTATAATCTATGCCTGACAGGGAGCTTCCCATAATACTTAACGGGGTATAACCACTTTGTCGAGACCAAATATGGGCTCCCATCCTTGTTAAAAGCTTGATGCTTCTTTCAATGGGGGGGCTCTTTAAGAGAGTCATCATTGGTTAGTATAGAATAAAAGTATGGTAAGACAGAAGACCTAATATTAAGCGCATGGTAGTGCCCGAATTACGGCAGACCAAAATATGATTAGGTTCCTTTAAACCATTAAGATCCACTCCCTTAACTATATATTGATTACTGCTTTCTTCTTGAATTCACTTTTCCCTTTTACAAAAGAAGTTAAGTTTACAGCCCGGTGGGATATAGATTTGTCACCGGGTATTGACACTTTACCTTTAAGCCTCTCTTTTTTCCTGCTTTTAATGACATTATAATCGCTCCCCATTTTTAAGAAGTTCAATATCCAGGTGCTCAGAGTCCTTACAAACTCTTAGTTTAAGACTTATTAAAGAATAATAGATTGGATAAAATTTGTCTTAAAATTAAAAAAGCCGCCCCTACTACAGGGCGACTTGAACGCGGTACCACCTGGTTTAATCTATAAATAATAGATTATCTCTTTTTGGGAGCAAACACTCCCTCACCGGGTAACGACGGATTACGGTAAGGCTTACTTTTGATTTTCGGCCTACAACTCCAGGATGTATTTCAACTTTAGAAATTACCAGGTCACAGCACCCCTGGCTCTCTGCAAATTTCTGAAAGCCTACTTATTCCCTTCTTAGTCTTTAGTATTTTAAATTATTCTTAATTATACCCCATTTATAATATAATTACAATGAATTTTTAAATAATCGTCTATACTTCTTCTATCTGCTGAATATTTATCATGTTAAAGTATTCCCTTACTATCTTCCACTGATCAATCATCATCGGGGTTAAAACCGGAACTTTTTTAACTGAACTAATATTTATATAGTTCATCGATTTAGATTTTGAAAATTTATTTAAAAAATGCCTGCCAATAAAACTGTTTAAATAGAGGCTCAGATACTGGGGGATTATGGTATCTAGATCTACCCGGATCCTGACCAGGTCATTATAATAATGTAAACCTGACTCGTCTTCTGATATCAAAGCAGCCGGGCCAATTTGGCCTTTTACCCTTAGTAATACATCATTACTTTTAATTGTTCTTTTTTTAATATTACTTTTGTTATGAAGACCCTTCTTCCCCTCTGCTACATCCATTACTTTGAGATGTTTACCTTTCAATAAATACTTTTCTTCGATCTTTCCCAGATCCCTATGCTGTAGTCCACTTAAGATACCATCGGAAATCTCATTTAGTTCCTTAAACCTCTTTATGTTTACTCCCTTTAATTTATCAATTAAGAGATCTTTAAAGTTTGAGGCAGTTTTTAATTTTGTAGTATTTTCACTCTCATTTGTAAGTAACTTTTCAACATCAGTCTCTAAATCAAAGTATTTTTTAAAGACTTTATCAACTTCTTCTTTAAAATTGCTATCTTTATTTGGCATACCCCGTCACCTCTATAAGGATTATATCATCTAAAGGTTATATCGTAAATTATTAATACTTAATTTACGATATTTTTAGAGAAAGACTTGATAGAAACAAATTCTATTTATTATTTTTTTACTTATAATCGCCCACAAATCAATAGTTACCAAAAATAGTTTTTATTAAAAAAATATTTTGTGAAATAATTTACAATATATCCTTGTCAAGCGGGACAATCTGTGTTATTATTTTTGTGAAAGATTTAACATAACATATAACAACAAACTTAAAGGAGTTGATTTATTATGAAATCATTTATGATTCCACCAGAAATTCAATTTAATAAAGACTCGCTTGACTACCTTGCAACTTTAAAAGGAGATAAAGCTGTCCTAGTAACAGGCGGGAGTTCGATGAAGCGCTTTGGTTTTTTAGACCAAGCCCAGGATTTACTATCTGAAGCGGGGATTGAAAGCATTATTATCGATGGGGTAGAACCCAATCCTTCTGTGAAGACAGTTATCGAAGGAAAAGAAAAAATGCTTGATTTTGAACCGGACTGGGTCATTGCTATCGGGGGCGGTTCTGCTTTAGATGCCGCTAAAATAATGTGGGCATTTTATGAACATCCCGATTTAGGCTTTGAAGATATTATAGAAGTGGGTTCTATTCCAGAGTTAAGAAACAAGGCTAAGTTCATTGCGATTCCTTCTACTAGTGGAACCGCTTCTGAAATTACTGCCTTTTCAGTTATTACAGATACAGAGAAAAAAATTAAGTATCCTATTGTATCACCTGAAATTATACCTGATATAGCAATTGTAGATCCCCAAATACCGGCTACTATGCCCCCTCATATTACAGCAAATACCGGTATGGATGTAATGGCTCATGCTGTTGAATCCCTGGTCTCGACAAATGCCAGTGACTATACAGACCCCTATGCTGTAAGGGTAATCGATCTTGTCTTTAAATATCTACCAAAGGCTGTAGAAAATGGCGATGATATGGAGGCTAGAGAGAAGATGCATAATGCTTCTACCATGGCTGGTATGGCCTTTTCTAACTCTTCCCTGGGTATTATCCACAGTTTGGCCCATAAAATAGGGGGAGAACTACATGTAACTCACGGATTGGCTAATGCTATCTTACTGCCCTATGTAATTGAATATAATTATGAGGCAGCTCAAGATAAGTTTGCCTATATCGAAGACTATCTAGATATTGAGAACCTTGCTGATGCAATTAGGGAAATAGATAAAGAAATCGGTATCCCCTCTTCTTTTAAAGATATCGACTGGTTAGATTATACAGAACAAGATTTTGAAGAGATTCTGGATAGGATGTCTAAAAATGCCCTAGAAGATCCCTGTACCTTAACAAACCCTAAACAACCAACAGTCCAGGACATGAAAGAATTATATGAAAAGGCTTATTATGGTAAGAGTTTAGTAACCGTTTAATCTTTTATTTAATGATATGTGAAAAATGTAACACATTTTATTAGAGCCACTTCTGCTTTTAGAAGTGGCTTTTTTTAATATTTCAAATTAACTCTTTCTTTTATTCTATTTATAAACTTTAAAATAAATTATTAACTGACATAATTAATGACTTTATCTTTATCTTTATCTTTCAACTCAATAAATGCTTCCACGACTTGGGGAGAAAATTGTTTTCTTTTGTTTTTCAACAATTCTTTACAAGCTTCCTCCTCAGTTAACGGGGCCCTATAAGATCTTTTAGAAGTCATGGCATCCCAGGCATCAGCAACCGATAAAATTTGCGAAATTAAGGGAATTTCATTCTCTTTCAGCCCTTCTGGATATCCATTACCATCCCATCTTTCATAGTGGTAAAGTACATACTTTGCTATCGGCTTAAGAGCTTTGGAATCATTTAATGCTTTGTAGCCGCAATAAGGATGGTTCTTAATCAAATCATATTCACTATCAGATAAAGTCCCTTCTTTATTTAATATTTTTAGAGGAATTATTAATTTACCAAGATCATGTACCATACCTGCCCAATAGGTATCGGTTATTTCATCTTTACTAAGTCCCATCTTTTCGGCAATATCAGCAGCAGTTTTAGCTACATTTTCAGAATAGCCCTTAGTATATTGGTCATGCATTTCTAATAACCTTATGATGGAACCAACTAATTCTTTTGTGAATTGCCCCTGTAACTTATTGTACTCCTTAAGTTCAAAAAAGAAAGTAGCTATATTTTGGAAGGCTTTAAATATTTTTATTGAATTCTGATCAAAGGCTTTATCGCTTCCAGCTGCAATATCAACACTAATTCCAGCTTTCTTTTTACCTTCCACCATTAGGTCACAAAACAATGTCTCCTTAATATCATTTAATATTTTATCTAAATAACTAATATTTTCTTTATTTTTTCTATGCATATCTTTAAAACTTCTTACTACTTCTACCGCTTTATCAGCCCTGTTAAATTCATCAGCTGGGATCTCCATTGCTTGTAGTTTACTAATATTAAAACCAATTGCATCAATATAGTTTACCTGATTATCTTGATAAGTGTATACACTACCATAATCCGCCTCTGGAATTATTTTAACAGCTGTGGTTAATAGATTACTTAAAAATTATTGTTATCTCTTGTCTTGCCATTATTAAAGGTAATTAGTTTTATCAATTGATTAAACCTATTATTTTGTTCCTCTATCTCACTATATGAATACTCTAACTCATCATTCATAGCCATTAACTCTTCATTATAGGCTGCTAACTGCTCATAACTGGCCCTTATTTTTGGACCATTGCAACATAGCTTTCATTGATCTTTTCTACTTCTTTTATATTAGTTTTTGGTAGATCCAGGTCTTTTTCTTCCACAAGTTGATCTGAATTAAAGGAATTCATAGTTTTAGATAGTGATATTACCGGATTAGATAAATCATTCATTAAACTTTTCAAATCCCTTCTAAAGAGATAAATAATTGATAAATTTAAAAAGAAGAAAACTATGAGGGCATATAGTAAGAACTTTAATGTTTGATGTTGAACAATAATTTTAAAATATCTACTCGCATAAGATTAATCCCCTAATTGCCAGCCTTTATAGTACGAAGTTTGAAAAAAAGATGATGAATTTTTAATAACCTCATCCTTTTCAATAGATGCTTTTAATCTGGTAATTTTATATAGGAAAATAACTTTAATTTACCAGTTCTGACTTCATCATCGATAAAATCTAAAACGATTTCCCCCTGAGATAGGTTCTCTTTTCTCTGCCAAAAACCCTGATATTGTGATAAATCAAGACCCATATCATTTTTTATAGTTAGTCTCAGTAATTACACCATTTTGATTTATTATATAATAATGTACAGCATCCAGGTAAGGACCGACCACTTCTCTTGCAAAAAAATCTTTTTTTAATTCATTATGAATTTCATTTAAATTTGGATTAGGGTTGCTTTGATAAATATTATAGATACTTTTTAATTGTTTTTCGGCCGTTAAGTGGTATGATTCCTCTAAATAATTGATTATATTATTCAAGTCGGTAAAATAATGATTAATATCATTTTCTACATCTTCGACCTCTCTTTCATAAATAAAAAAATGAAAAACATAAAAAGCCGCTGCCGAAATAGTAATAAAAAAAATAAAGAGTATTATAGAAAACTTTATAAATTTTTTATTTACTATCTCTGACAAAGAAAGTTTATCCATCCTCTATTTCCTCCATATCCATTCAATAATACAAATAATCTTTTATATGATTATAGTAAATTTCTTATTTTAGAATAATCCCAAAAGACATTTTAACTTAATAAATAATTTTAATTGTTATTGAACTCATCTCAAACTTTACTATAATTAAAACTTCAAATTTATTTCGCGTTATATTTAATTCTGTTTTTCATATCC
>CAZGMM010000076.1:0-12162 GCA_964526845.1 uncultured Halanaerobiales bacterium
TGCTAAAGATAAGGTATAAAGTCCATAACCAACCGCTAAGCCTAATCCTGCTACCCCCCATAATCTTGCTGCTGTAGTTAAACCTTCAATTTTATCTTCCTTTTTAATTATTGTGCCCGCACCTAAAAAGCCGATACCACTGATCACCTGAGCTGCTAATCTAGCTGGATCAGCATTATTAGACATACCAATTCCACTATTAGCAATTCTAAGTGAAATTATCATAATTAAACATGCAATGATACCCACAATCATATTTGTTCTAATCCCAGCTGCTTTATTTCGTTTTTCACGATCATAACCAATTAATATCGCTATTAAGGCAGTTAATACCAACTTTAATATGTCTTCCCATATTATGTCCATTATATAGCCCCCTTTTAATACTAATTTTGATTAATTTGTTTTCAATAAATAATTCCATAGTGATATTCTACCAAGTTATCTTTATCTATTTCAATAATTTTGTGAGGAATTTCTTTTTGAATATAGTATTATAATTCTATAAATCCTCCCCATTTTGTAAATATAAAGGTTCTTACAATAACATTTTTTAATTGATTTTTACCGCTTTTAACCGAGAAAGATACCCCTATATTAATGTACGGAAAAAATCTCAATACCACCTATTTGATAAACTTTATCTTTTGAAATTACCATCTCATCGCTCCTCAGTAAAATAATTATCGATAAATTTAAGTGAAATATCTAAAGCATAAATAGGTGTAACCCAAAAATCCGGATAGTAACCGTAACCTTCTCTTGACTTTAAATCCGGAGGAAGAGAAATAGTTTTACTTATAAACAATTCAACATGTGAATTTGGCAAATTACACATCCCCATATTACCAAAACTTAAAAGTCCAGCTGTATTTGTCCCAATAAATATAGTATTTTCCATTTGGGAAAGGTAATTAACAAAACTTTCTCCCGCTGAAGCAACTCCATTATCAATTAAAACAAATATTAAATTATCATTTTCTATGGACTTATATTCATGGTATTTGACTTTTGACCAGCCGGATTTTGTTTTTTCAAATATTTTTTTGTATTCTCCTTCTAAGTCAGAATATTGCATACCATACATTTGATTAAAACTATTAAGTAATAATCTATTGGCAGTATCCGTAACTAAACTACTTTCTATGATGCCCTCACCGGGTTCTACCCCAGTAAAATTTTCTACCCAATCAGAAGCATAAATATCTGCACCTCCGGAATTACCTCTCAAATCTATAATCAAAAATTTATCATCCTTAAATTTTGGGGCTTCGCTTGCAAACCTTTCTAATATTTTTATATTATTCTTATTTGCCGAAGCAGTTCTATGTTCTATTATATTTATACCGTTTTTTTGATATGTATGATAAGGTTTTTTATTTTGGTAATATTTCCGTTCAGGTCTTATCAACTCTATTTTTTTATTTATACTATTATTATCCTCTAATTTAAATACAACATTTATTGCAATTTCTTTATTTTGCTTCACTTTTTCAATTTTACCAAGTCTATAAATGATATATCCCTCTTTATTGATAGATGGTTTTAAGAAATTTTCTATATTGTTTTCTTTAATTTGATCAATATATGCTTTCCTACCTTCTAGATTAGTATAATAGCCAATCTTGTCCTTATAAAATATGTAATCAGTTGACATATAGTATTGGAATCTGTTTCCAACACTTTTACCATCGATAGCAAAATGTAAATCTTGAATAAAAGATAAGTTTTCCTGTAATATTTTTACAAATTCTTTTGTGGACAAAAAATTGAAGAAACTCTTTTCTTTTACTGTCTTTATTATATTTTTTTCGACATCATTAAATTTTTGCTCACCACCAAAATACTGATAACCGGAATATCCATATTTTAAAATATTAAATAAATAATTTATATCTTCTAGAAGCTTATTTTCTGATAAAAAACTTGGTTTTTTTAAAGAACGATCAATCTTTATAGTACTCTCCGGTAATTGGTTTTCTAAGTTATTGAATTGATATAATTGATTTTTAAATTCTTTTTTTACTTCAGCTATATTCTCTATGTTTTTAGCTTTTTCTATTTGTATTATCTTTGTTATTTCTTTGGAAACTGTTTGGTCTAATTCAAAACCTAATATATTTTGTGAAATTAATAAGATTGAAATTGTTGTCAAAAATATTATCATTATGTGTTTTTGTTTCATTTATATCGCTCCTTTGAAAATGTTAAAAAACTAAATAAATATTTTTATCGCCATGTTTACAACCTGAAATACGATTATTAATTTTTAAAAATACTTATAGTAAAATAGTTAAATATTAATTTATAAAATCCTCTATAATTTTCCATATATAGTAAATAAATTGTTATCTAAGTTTTTAAATATTTATTATGATTTGGAAATGTACAATAGGATAATTTAAAAAATATTTAAATAAATAAAAGGTGCCTTTAGGCACCTTTAGATAAAATTATTTATTTATAAATTTATCATTTTTGATCATTATCAAAAATTTGATTTAAACGCCTATCTTTACCAGGAACTCCTACTGTATCATAACTACAATTTTTACATTCTTTAAAGACAGTTATATATTGTCCGGCTCTTTCTCTAACTTTTTTTAGCTTTTCTTTTTTAAAGCTTTTATGATCTTTAAAATAGGCTTTTGGTATTAATTTTTTAATGTTTAACTCATCAACACCTATTTCACCTGCCCTTTTTGCTATCAACTCAATCTCATCATCATTTATATCTGGTATATATATTGTATTTATTTTAATAGCTTTAAAAGAACTAGCAGCAACATCTTTTTCTAACCCTTGCCATTTTTATCTAACATTTTTTGAAAAGAATCTAACCCATATTCATATTTCCCATCAAAAACAACAAATTTATATATTACTTTAAATGTTTTTGAGTATAAAGTTAAATATCAGAAAGCATTATTTTAAACATTATTTATAAATGTTATTTATTATATCCAATTTAGCAAGTATAGCTAAGTATACTTTAACAGCTATTGGTAAAACTGTTTCATCAAAATCAAAATTATTTTGGTGGTGCCCGGCCTTAAGCTCAGTACCAAAGTTAATATAGCAAGCTTCACCATCTTGTTCTTGTACTTTCTGCATTAAAAAACTGGCATCTTCAGATCCCTGTAATCTTTTTTGCTCTCTAATCTTAGCAATCTCTTCAATATCTTGTGAGGCTTCTTTTACTATTTTTATTAATTTTTGATCACTTTCCATAGAAACAGCTTCTCCTACAATTTCTAATTGAATTTCAACATTATAGATTTTTTTAATACCTTTAACTGCATTTTTAACATTTTTATATAGATAAGATATTACTTCTTGATTTTCTCCTCTTATCTCCATCTGTAATTGCGCATTTTCAGGTATTACATTTCTATAAGTACCTGCCTTTAAAATACCAACATTAATTTTAGACATACCCTGGCCGTGCTGGTTTAATGAATATAATGTAGATACAAGATTAGTAGCTGCTAGCAGAGCATTTCTTCCTTTTTCAGGAGCACCCCCGGCATGAGCAGACTCACCTAAAATATCAATATCAATTTTTTTAGTAAACAGTGACCCTCTTATTCCACAGATTATACTATTAGAATTATCAGCATCCATCCCAATATGTCCAGATAAAAAATAATCTACATTATTTAAAAGATCAGTTTCGGCAATTGCTCTTGCACCACGCACTCCTTCTTCAGCTGGCTGAAAAATTAAGATTATTTTACCATTTAACCTTTCCTCTGCTTCTAATTTTTTTAATAGTTTAGCTAAACCTAACCCAATTGCTATATGCCCATCATGACCACAGCTGTGAACTGCCTTAGGATTTTTAGAACGAAAATTTTCTTGCAGTGGTCTATGACTATCTTGTTTACTTTCTTTAGTACCTATTGCATCAATATCAAAGCGAAAAGCAGTGGTAGGACCAGGCTTTTTTGTCTCTAAAATTACTACAGCTCCTGTAAATCCTTCTTTAATTTCATCTAAAATTTCAGAATCAGCTCCCCAATCAAGAGCCTGCTTATAACTTTCTGCAAACTCTTCTTTCGTAGGTAAACCCTGTCTATATTCTTTTTTAAAAATATCTTCTTTATATTTAACATCATAACCTAGATCTTTTAGATGTTTTATAATTTTAGATGTTGTATAAAACTCCCGCCAACCTAATTCAGGATGTTGATGAAAATCTCTCCTCAAATCTATCAATTCAGATTCAATAGAATCAACAAGGTTATCTAAATTAATCACTTTTAAAATCCCTCCCACTTATATATCTAACATGGTGCCTGTTTTTATATATCTTTGATGCCAGGCTAAAGCCTCATCTAAAAGATGGGGAGTATGTCCCCCAAGTTTTTTAGCTCTATTTAGATAGTCTCTCAATTGATCTTTATAATCAACATGAACACATTTTTCAATAATTTCTTCGGCTCTTTCCCGGGGAGCTAAACCCCTTAAATCAGCTATACCATTTTCGGTAACAATAATATCTGTATCATGTTCGGTATGGTCCACATGGGAAACCATGGGAACAATAGTTGAAATATTACCCTCTTTTGCAATAGATGAAGTTACAAAAATACTTAAATAAGCATTACGTACAAAATCACCCGATCCGCCTATCCCATTCATCATCTTAGTTCCCATAATGTTTGTAGAATTAACATTACCATAAATATCAACTTCCACAGCTGTATTAATAGCTACCGAACCTAATCTGCGAATAATTTCGGGGTTATTACTAATCTCTTGTGGCCTTAGTATTATTTTATCTTTATAGAAATCTAGATTATCTAAAAATCTCTGATAACCTGCTGGGGAAGTAGTTATAGAAGTACCACTGGCAATATTAATTTTACCACTATCAATCAAATCTAAGACTGCATCTTGAATCACTTCTGAATAAAAAGATAAGTTTTTAAAATTTGATTTTTCTAATCCAGCTAAAACAGCATTAGCAACCTGGCCAACTCCTGATTGTAGTGGTAATAAACTATTGTGAAGCCTATTTTCACTAACCTCATTTTCTAAAAATTCTATAATATGATGAGCAATCCTACTACAGGTATTATCTTTATATACCTTTAACCGAAGATCATCTTTTAAATTAGTAAAGACAATTGCTTTAAGTTTTTTCATATCAACTTCTATGTAACTGTTGCCGATTCTATCGTCTACACTTTTTAAAGGTATAGGTTTTCGATTGGGAGGATCTAATGGTTGATAAATATCATGAATGCCTTCTAATTCCACAGGCTTATTTGTATTTATCTCCACTATTATTTCTTTTGCCTGGCTAGCTAAAACAGGACTTACTCCTACCGAAGTAGTAGGTATTATATTACCATTTTCAGTAATTGCAGCTGCTTCGATAATAGCAATATCAATATCACCATAATATCCATACCTAATTTGTTGAGGAAAGTGGCTTAAATGAACATCTTTATAGGCGATCTTGCCTTTATTTATTTTATCACGCACAAATTTGTCTGAATAGTAGGGGTATCTTCGTCTAATCAAATCAGATTGTGCAAATTTTCCATCTAATTCTTTGCCAACTGATGCCCCTGTTAAAAGATCTATCTTAAATGTTTTGGTTGATTTTTCTATTCTTTTTGCAAGGGCAAGCGGAACAGCTTTCGGATAACCGGAAGGAGTAAACCCACTGCATCCAATTACCATATCATTTTTAATTAGACTAGCTGCTTTTTCTGCTGAACATACTTTTTTATGTAAATTTTTATTTCTAACTCTATTAAGCAAAAAAATACCCCCTGTATTGACCACTTATAAAAAAATAACTTGTTTATTTTTCTATAATCTTATCTATTTTTAACATTGCTTGCAAACTCTTCTTTTATTTTTTGCCTGAAAGCTTGATCAGCTAAAATATCATAACCAGTCAGGGCAAGTCCTTTTGAAGTTTTTATTATTACTTCTTCTGATCTAGGTGAAACTGCAGCAACAGCAAATTCCCTGGTATGTACATTAATATCCATATCTACTAACTTTAAATAGGAATGTATTGTAGGTATTTCCATAGATACATTACCAATATCAGAAGAACCTAACTTCAAATCTGGTGTAGGATAATTAAACTCTTCATTGAAATAATTCATATTATCTTTAAACTTTTCTGCCATTGCCATATTAGGGTATCTTTCTGCATAAACTAAACTTTTTTCTATTTTTGATTTTGCACCAGTAATCATCTCAGCCGCTTCTGTTAATCTTAACATTTTACTTACAACCACTTGTAAATATTCTCTTGTTTTTGCCCTCAACGTAAACTCACCGGCTGCATAATCGGGTATTATATTAGAAGCTTCTCCTCCATCAGTTACAATTCCATTAATTCTGGTTTCATCTTCTAAAGTATTTCTTATTGAATCAATGCCTTTAAATACTTCTAACAAACCAGCTAGGGCATTTATTCCACTGCTAGGATCTGAAGAGTGGGCTGCTTTACCTCTAAATTCAATATCTAATAGCATTGCAGCTAATCCACCTCTACCGATTAGGTTTTGATTGCCGGGATGAATCATTAAGTCAAAGTCGATATCATTAAACTCACCTTCCTCAATAAGGATTATCTTACCCCCGCCACCTTCTTCAGCTGGGGTACCCATTAATACAACTTCTCCACCAATTTGATCGATTACTTTACTTAATGCTACTGCTGCTCCCGCTGCACAAGCAGCAATAATATTATGACCACAGGCATGTCCTTTTCCTCTTAAGGCGTCATACTCTGCTAAAAATGCTACTGTAGGACCTTCTTTATCAGCTTTATATCTGGCCTTAAAGGCAGTTGCTAATCCCCCACAGGGAGATTCAACAGAAAAGTTATGTGCTGTGGCTAGTTCTTTTAACCAGCTGGCTGCTTTAAACTCTTTAAAACAAAGTTCTGGATTTTCATGTATTTTTCTGCTTAAATCTATTAGATCTTCTTTTATGCTATCAACACTATTTATAATAGTTTCTTTTTCTTTGTTCATTAATTTACCACATCCTAATCATTGCTTTTTATATTTATTTTTTGACTCTTTTCTATATATTATTTAAACCCAAACTTCCTTTAATAGCCTCATTGTGTTTCCCCCTACTTCCTTGGCAATTTCATCATTTGAATAGCCGTGTTTTACAAGCCAGCCTATAATATTATGGAAGTTCTCAGATGGGTTATCAAGACCGGCAACGTAATCTACTTTAGGATGATCTGGAGTCTTATTTTTTTCCATTTGATCTATGGAAAGAAACTTCCTAAACTCATCATGTAGTGCAACATGGTCACCAAAGTTAGTATCAGGTCCAAATGTTACATGATCAATCCCAACTAGGTCCACAATATATTCAAAGTGTTCCATTACGGACTCAAGACTATGTTCCCGATGGTTTTCAGTAATAGTAGTATGTGGGGCTGCCTCTACTGCAATAACTCCACCTTTTTTAGCACAAGCTTTGATTACCTCATCAGGTTTTAAACGGTTAATATCCCATAGGCTGCGAGCACCTGCATGGTTAATAAAAATAGGATACTCACTTTTTTCAATTACATCTAAACAAGTCTGGTCACTGGCGTGAGAAACATCAATTGCCATCCCAATTTTATTCATTCTTTCGACAGCCTGTTCACCGAATTTTGTTAATCCTCCATCACCTTTTTCACGTAATCCGGTACCCAAACTATTTGATTCACTATATACAATACCCATACACCTCACACCAAAACCATATAGTATATCTATGCGATCAACTTCATTTTCAATCATAGTAGAAGATTCTAAAGATGTTATTAAGGCAACCTGACCATTTTCTTTGGCTTTTTTAATATCCTCAACATTTTCAGCACGAACATACATATCCTGATGGGCTACATCACAATACTTCATACCTAAATTATAGAGAATATCGTTCCATTTCCAGCCATGTTTTGATGTTATAATACAGGATCCATCTAAAAAATTATCAAAGACGGCATCCATACCAGAAACTGAAAGGCCTTCATAACCGGTATACTCTCGACCTAATGAATTCATTTCAGTTAGTTCACTAATATCTTCAGGTAGTATACGCGGGTGTTCATGGGCTGATATTACAAAATTTTCATCAAATATTTTTTCAACTCTTTTTTTCTCTTTATCTGTTAATTTTAGTTCATAAGGGGCAACCCTGTTAACCTGTTTGGCCAATTTAAAAGTCTTATAATCTTTACCGGCCTCCAGGTACTGATAAGATTCATAACCCGAATATTTCTTTTTATTCATAATTAACCACCTTTTGTTTTTATTTTAATAAACTATTTTTATCTTAAAATAAAAAAACTTTTTTTAAATTAAAACCTCCCCAATACCTATCAAATAATTAAAATAGATACTTGCAACCTTTGCATATAAGGTTTTTGGGGAGGTTTATATTAAACTGTATTTAATTTTAATTATCTCCAGCCATTTTTGCATAGTTATTTAACCAACGTGCAATCGATATTTCAAAGTCAAGTAAGCCCTGTACCGTACAGTATTCATCATTAGAATGCTGGCGGCTGCCGTGACCAAGACCACCTGTAACATAGGGAACTCCCATGATTCTTTCAAATACATAATATGGAGCAGAACCGGGATTTACAGGCCAGATAATCGCCTTTTTGTCCATGGTTTTATAGACTTTTAACATAGCCTGTACTGAATCTTCTTGTAAGCTTAGTTTAGACCAATAATATTTATTTAAAACATTCATCTTAATATCTTCAAAACCATTTTTATCAAGATGACTTCTTATTAATTCCACTACTCGGTCCGGCTCCATTGAGGGAACCATTCTAACATCCATCTTTATAGTTGCTTTATGGGGTAAAAGGGTTTTAGTTCCTTCACCAGTATAACCTCCAACAATCCCATCAATATTAAACTGAGGTTGACTAAACAACCTTTTCCAAAGTGGGAATCCCCGTAGGCCATCTTTAAATTTTTCTACACTATCATATTCCATAAAGGTCTTCTCATCCATTAAACCTAAATCTATCTGTTTTTTAATTAATTGAAGTTCTTCTTCAGGTAAAGGGTCCACATTATCAAAAAAGCCCTCAACTTGAATATTTTCATCCTTGTCGGTAAAACTGCTAACAGCTTGGACAAGCCGCCAGATGGGATTTTTAACCCAGGCATTATATGAACCGTGGATACCTCTTTCCGTTGGCGCTCCCCAGGCTCCACCCTTGCTTTCTAGTTCAAAGTATAAGATACCTTTAGTACCTAATGTCATATAGGGAATACCTTCTTCATTTTCACTGAAGAAAGGAAATAAGACGACATCAACGTCCTTTAATTTTTCAAGATTATCTTTAACAAAAGGCACGAAGTGCCTACTACCCATTTCTTCTTCTCCTTCAATTGCAAAGACTAAATTAACAGGCAGTTTACCGGCTGCTTTTTGATAAGCTTCAATTGAGCGGAAAAAGGCCGCCAGAGGGCCTTTGGTGTTAACTGCTCCTCTGGCAACTATAGATTTGCCTAATTTAGGTAGTTCTTTGATTTCGGCTGCCCAGGGATCAACTGACCAATCCGGTTCATCAGCCGGCATTACATCATACATCCCATAGACCATAACGGTCTTGTCGGCATTTTGCTCTAAGCGGCCAAAGACAATTGGATGTCCTTCAGTTGGAACTACATCAGCATTACCACCTAAATCTTCAATCATGCCTTTAATCCGTTCCGCTGTTTCTTGAATACCTTCTCCGGTATAACTAACACTAGGATGTCTTAAAAATTCCCTTATTATTTCTAGATTTTCATCAAAATTATCTTTTAAATATTTAGTTACCTTATCTATATTTTGATCCGGGAATTTATCAACCAAGTTTATTCACCTTCCTTAATATCCCATTCGTATGCTCTATCTTCAAAGGGGAAGATAGATGGTTCTGCATTTACTAATCTCTTATTAACTGCTGCTAACATATTTGGATAGTAAAGGAAAACAGCTGGTACTTTTTCCTGTAACTTGACCTGAAGTTCATCATAGAGTTTTTTTCTTACTTCTGGATTTCTTGCTGCTCCAGCTTCCTCAATTAAATTATCTACTACTTCATCTGAAAAGTTTGTTAAATTATACTGTCCACCAGTTTGGAAAGTAGAACTTAAATGATCGGGATCAAAAGTATCGGTCCAACCTAATAATGTCAGGTCAAAATCGTTAGCAAATACTTTACTTAAAACAGATGGAAAATCCTGTTGTTGGATTTCTACATCTAAGCCAATTTCATTTAGATTAGCCTGGATTATATTACCTGATAATTCTCTTTGTTTATTACCGGTAGGTACTAACAGGGTAATAGTACGATTGAAATCCCAACCAGCTTCTTCAAGTAATTCTCTAGCTCCTTCAGGATCATAAGCAACAGGTTCTAAATCACTATTATGATATGGTACTACAGGTGAAATTGGTCCATTTGCTAATTTTGCTTCACCTTTATATAATTGATCAACCATTAAATTACGATTGATACCTTTAAGTAGTGCCCTTCTGACTCTGACATCTTCGAAATAAGGTTGAGCATTGTTAATAGGCATAAATTGATAACCTAAGGCAGGTTCAGTAACGGTCCTTACATTATCAGCATCCTTGATAAGATCCCAGTCCTGTAAAGGTATTTCACCAATACCTGGACCAGCTGTTACATCAATCTCACCTCTCACTAATTGAGCAGCAATTGAAGTAGCATCTACAATACGGATAAATATCTTATCTACTTTGGCTTTTTCACCATAATAGTCTTCATTCTTTGCTAGCTCAATATATTGATCTGTTTCATATTTTACGAACTTAAAGGGCCCACTACCTACGGTAGGATTTAAAAGCACTTCTGATTTAGAAAGATCTTCAGGTGCAACTCCTTCTAATAAGTGTTGTGGTAGTATATATAAATTAGTTGCAAACTGTTCTAAAAAACGGGCGGGATCTAAAGCAGTCTTTGTTGTAATTGCAATTTGATGTGTACCTTGTACTTCAACACCGGAAATTTCTTCTTCTCCTTCTGCCAATTTACCATTAGAATCAAGTCCTTCGATAGCTCTAATTGCACTACCTCGATTAGTTTCTACACCAGGTGTAGCAACTGTTTTAATAGTAAATAATACATCTTCAGCGGTTAAAGCTTCACCATCATGCCAGGTAGCATCTGGATTAAGATTAAACGTAAAGGTTTTACCATCTTCTGATACAGTCCAGTCATCCGCTAATCTACCTTTGAATGAAAAATCAGGACGCATCTCTGCCATAGTATCATATACGAAGGTTACCACAAAATAGCCGTAACTTGAATCGGCATTAATTGCACTCATGTTACCCGGCGAACTCCACATCCCTACTCTAATAACCTTCTCATCTTCTTGTGCTAATACACCTACTGAAAAAACACTTACAATAAATAAAGTGACTAACAATAAAACAAATAACTTTTTCATTTTTAATTTCCTCCTTTTATACTCAATTCTCAATTTCTCATTTTCGGGTCTAAAGCATCTCTGAGACCATCACCAACAAAATTTATAGAAAGCACAGCAATTACTATCATGATTCCGGGGGGAAGCCAAATCCAGGGCATCGAACCTAATACACCCATTGACTGGGCATCACTTAGTAAGTTGCCCCAACTTGCAGTGGGGGGTTGGACTCCCATTCCCAAAAAACTTAAAGATGCTTCTATTATGATAGCTCTTGCTGCACCAAAAGTAGCTGCTACTAAAACAGGGGGAAAAGCATTTGGTATTAAATGAAATATCAGTATCCTATAATTAGGGGTTCCAACTGCCTGTGCTGCCATAATATATTCACTTTGTTTAATTTTCATAACTTCAGCTCTAATTAAACGACAGATGCGAGGCCAGCCTAAAAATCCTAATACTAAAATGACATTAAATAAGCCCGGACCTAAAAAGCTAACCAAAACTAATATTATCATTAAAGGGGGAAAAGAAAGTATCATTTCTGTAATCCTCATTACTACAGAGTCAACCCAACCTCCAACATAACCAGCTATCCCACCTAAGGTAACACCAACAAACACATTTAATAAAACAGAACCAATACCCACCAGTAGTGATACTCTTGAAGCATATATTAATCTACTTAATATATCCCTACCCACAG
>CAZGMM010000077.1:0-12148 GCA_964526845.1 uncultured Halanaerobiales bacterium
GGCTTGCGGTAGACCCAGAAAGTAGCTTTTCTAGTTTCTTCTCCCGGATCATCCTCAATCCACCATATAATACTTTTTTCGAAAATATCATCCTCTAATTGCACAGAACAATATTCATTTCCAGCGAGCATTCTTTCTTCCATATTTTCTGCAAGCTGGAATAATTGTTTTGCTTCCATCTCATCCGCTAGAAAAGAACTTAAACTTTTTGAATATCTACCTATTTTCATTATTCTTCCTCCTTTAATTTTTTGCGGGATATAAAACCCCCCGCTGAGGCTCATTTCGGGTCTCCGTACAATCTTCTCATTGCTGATTCAGTAACCATATTATCTCTGCCCGGTTTGCTTATTTCCCTTTCCCGGAAACGCCCTTGTTGCTTGGCTTTTCTCAAGGCGGATTCACTTAAACCCCATTTTTCGGTTGCCTCCGGGAAGGTTAACCAATTATTATGATAATATATATCACCGGTAGCTGGATTTTGGTGTTGTGTTTCGGTTATTATTGCCGGGAAAATATTCTCTTTTGCATGATTAATTATTTTTTGTTTGTCTTTCTTAGATTCATAATCAATCCTCATTCCTACATCATTATAATTGACTTTTCCTAAGTTATTTTTCTCAATCCAATTCTGTAATTGCTTTTCCTGTTCTCGAACAAGATTAATAATGAAGAATTTCATTTTTTACCCCCTTTTTTTACATTAAGTCTCTAACATTTTTTTCTTCCAGGTTTTTACGGGACCATTTTCTTAATTCCTTATACTGTTCAGTTGTTAATCCAGTCAATATTTCTTTTTCCAACATTAATTGCAATCCTGCCCCGAGTTCCTGTATCTTAATGGTGTCAAATGTATCTTCATTCATGAAATCCATAATAGAATCTCTGCTATGGCCCTCCATAACTACATAACCATCTTCCAGAATTTCCCTGATCTCTTCCAGATCCATTTCCGGCCATTCTTGCCTCGACCTTTTAGCGGCCTCATACTTGTTTTCCGTGTAATCTTTTTCCCCTCTGAACCAACTGTTATATTGTTCCTTTTTACTTAACATTTTATTTCCTCCTTTTGGTTGATATGCCGGGGCTTTGCCCCTTTCCTTACCTTGTATATATAGTATATCACGTATGCGTGAATATGTCAAGGAAATAGGAAAATTATTTTATTTTTTTCTACATAAACAAGAAAAAACCGTACCCAGGTTAATACCTGAATACGGTTGGTAGATTAGTGTATTTAATTATTATGAACTTTTTTATGACATTCTTCACATAATACTATAACATCATTAAAAGTTTCTTTACCTCTGTTTTGATAATTATTATGATGAACAATTAATTTACAATCATTTTTATTACATAACTGACATTTATAATCAGCAAATTTCATAGCTTCATCCCTAAAATGTTTCCAGTGTTCTGTTTTTAAATACTCATCATAAGTCATTGTTCTTAATTGTTTTAATAAATTTTTGTATTTCTTTTTAAAAACTATGTCAACTTTTATATTATCATCAATCTTGCTTTTGCACTTATTGGCTTTATCATTTCTAATGTTTTTATTTCCTTTATTTTTTCTATTTTGATAATTTAACCAGTGCTCCCCTTTTCGGAGGAATTTTTCAAAAATATCCCTACACAAGAATCTATGCAAGGTAAATTTATAATTAAAAAAATAATTATCATCATGATAAACCATTGAATATCTATCAATAGTATTTTTAATCTGTGCTTTAGTATAAGATTTCCAACTTCTATGTTTAGGATTAAATAAACTTCTAATTCTTCTTCCCATTTCATCGTTTATTTTTCTATGCTTAATAATGTCTTGCGAAACCCAGTAATCAAAAATTCCCTGTTCTTCTTTGAATAATTCTTTTTCTTTAACCGTAATTTGTTTTTCGTTTACCATTTTATACACATCCTTTATTTTTCCATCCTCTTATTAGTTTTGCAGTGGGAAGGCAGGAAGAGGATGTTTTCAACCTGCCGTTCAGGGTGCACGCCCTATCCCACTATTAAAATTATATCACAAAAACATACAAATTTCCAGATGTTTAAGGTGGTATCCTTTTATAATACTTCACCTTCAGGAACAGAAGGATTTTATTAACCACTAATTACCACCTGCTAGAAAAACAAACAGTAACATAAATCCTGCTCCTGATATATTACCATAACCGAAATATTTTGCCTTCTCCTTTAATTTTACTCCGGTATTTTTATTTTTTTCTTCTTCCAGTAATTCTTCCAACATTTTAATCTTTTCATCTTTGACTTCTATTTCTTCTTCTAATGCCTGAATTTCTTCTTCAGCTTTTTGTATTACTTCATCACTTGCATTTCTTTCTAATTTAATTCTTTCTTCAAGTTTAGCAACCTTTTTTATTAATTTTTGTTTATCATTTTTAACCTTAACCAGATACTCAGCAAGTTTTATTTTCTGACTTTTAGTTAATGGTAATCCACCCTGATTAACAAATTCCTGTATAGTCATATCAGCTGGTATACCTTCTTTGTCAAGATCAATAGGTAATTCTTCTTCAGCATTAATCATCACTGCTGTTGATAGCATTAAAAATAATATCAGTAGCGGTATCACTATCAATCTTAATTTCTTCATCATTTTCCTCCTTTTCTTGAAGGATTTTGTCTGTTTCTTCTCTAACTTTTTCTAATTGTTTTTTACTTGCTTTATAATCTTTTTCAGCTTTTTTAACCACTTTTTCTTTTTCTTTTATTTTTTTATCCTGCTTTTTTATTTTCTCATCTTTTTTTCTTTTTTTATTTACCCCCAAAAAACCACCCAAAATAATTCCTAAAACTCCGGCATATTTAGCACCAAAATAAATACCTACAATTAATATAGCAATTATAATTATTAAGTAACTCCATTTTTTCATACTATTTCAGTCCTCGGAAATTAGTTAATTCTTTGCCATAAAATCCAACTATATTAGCACCAAATAACGTAGAAAATATACTTTCATTTATTTGATTACTTAACAAGAGAGTTATCAATATTACAGCAGTAAAATAAAATGTTTGGGTGGAATCTTCATTAACAAATTCTTTTAGATCAATCCAGAAATTCTTAGGCATAATCACACATCCTTAAAATATTTTTCTATCCCATTAAAAATAGCTTCCACTGTTAAAATCTGGAAGCCTTCATCCTGCAATAAATTATATTCAGTTGGATTACTTAAAAAAGCCACTTCTACCAGTATTGCCGGCATTAATGTGCTATTCAAGACTACTAGGTCATCACGTGGTTTTAAACCTCTGTGTGCCCTGTCTAGCCTGTCTATAAGTTCATCATAAACAAACCGTGCTAACTTAATTCCGTTTTTGCTGTTGGGATAATGTAAAACTTCTGTACCCTGAACTGCTGGATTATTACAGGCATTACAATGTATACTTATAAATATATCTGTGAGTACTCTATTAGCTATCTGAGCGCGCTTAAATAGTTTTACATAGTAATCATCATCCCTTGTTATAACCGTCTCATATCCGGCTTCTGTTAGCTTATTATTAAGTTTTTTACCTATCTGTAAGTTTAAATCTTTTTCAAGAATACCTTTATTTGTTGCACCGCTGTCATGTCCTCCATGTCCCAAATCACAACATATAGTTTTCATAACTTATATATCATCTCCTTGTATATTTAAAACGGCCATGTGCCAGTTCTAGCACACCATGTTAGTACTGCACCTATAACTCCTATAATCACAGATAGTTTCTTCCATTTTGTTTCTGATAATTTATTATCACTTTCATGCTGTTCAACAAATGAATTAATTAATTGCTGATTTTGTTCTGCTATTATCTCTTTCAATCCGCCATTGTTAAGTGTTTCTAATTTGTCATCAATTTTGTCTAGTTTTTTATGAATACCTTCGATATGAACTGAATTAGTTGTTATTTGTTTGGTGTAAGGACAATCTTTACCAGCATTATCGGACATAATTATCTCACCTTCCATTATTAACAAGCGTTCGTTATTTTTTTAGACATAAGAAAAACCACCGGTTAAGGTGGTCTTGATTGAGAATTTTATTATTTTTTTACTAACTAAATATCATTTTTAAGATTATCAAAAGTAAAACCAACCGTAAGATAATTCTCGTCCCCTTCAACATTCCCTTCAATTTCGTTAATTTTATCAACAAGTATCTGGATAGCCTGTATCAATTCTAATTTAGATATATAATCTAATTCCTCAGCTAATTCAGCATTTTCAGCTGATAATTTTTCATAACTCTTTTTAATCTTTAACTTACCATTTAATTCCTCACCCTGATAATCACTCAACAGCTACCACCTCCACAAGTTGTGATATAAACCTATCATCATTATAGACAATAATATAATCATCTGCTTCTGATAACTCTATTGTCTTGCTTCCTGTATTATCAGTAATATCAATGCTGAAACTTACATCATTAATTAGCATATCAACGCTTGTGAAATCATCACTTTCAATAGTATTTGAGATATCAGCTGTAACAACAAATTCAGGATTATCTGATAATACAACTTCCTGCTTGTCGATTGTTATCTCTAATTTTGGTTTTTCTATTGTTTCACCATCTATAATTCTTAATTCTTTTATTGCCTGATTTGTAAGCATATCTTTTTCAATTATGCAAGTTTCCATATATTCTTTTTGCCCTTCGGGTATTCTAGCAGACTTACATAATCCGTTAAATGAAGGCATACCTGCTGAACCTTTTGGTTCGGGTTGACATCTCATTATTTCATTATTTCTTGTATCATATAGTATTTTGGAAGGCATTAATCAGCACCACCTTCAACGGCTATCCAAGTAATTTCTCCATCAGAAACTACTGTATCAGCATACCAATACCAAGTTCTTACCCAAGCGAAAGTATTATAATCAGATACTAACTTCATTCTCCACACATTAGGATTTAAACTAGAAATTACATGGGTTTTAATTTCTCCCCCAGATAGTTTCCCCGTTTTGTAATATATCCAACCACTATCATCAGACTGATAATATATTTTATAATAAGAATCACCGCTTGCACTGTGTTCCATTTTAACTGCGATTTGGGTACAATCACTTCCTGACCAAGGTGAAACCCAAACATCATCATCTCCACTTGAAATATCTAAATAGAAATTAATTTCCTGCGAATTTTCTGCTCCTGGTATATTAACTTTCCCATAAATATAAAAACCTTCTTCGGATATACTATCCGCAAAACTTTCATAATACTGGTTATTTGCTGAATAATCCGCAGTATAACCTGCCAAAGATTTTATTGAAGTAATAACTTTTGGCGTTTTTTCCCAAGGCACTCCCGTCTCACTTGCTAAATCAATATAATCTCCATCCTGAGCAGTACCGTAGGCAACTCGTTTGCTGTACCAATGAGGTGTGTCGGGGTATCCCGATTTATAAAAAGCTAATAAGTTAGAATCCAAAACTGCTTTATCTCCATTATCAGATTCTATAACTAATCCATCTACTCCAAGAGTTACACTACCGCCATTAGCACTAATTGGATTTCCATCTGCATCAGCTTTTGCTATTGTAGCACTCCCATCATCAGGAATAGTAATACTTGAAGCAGTCGGCTGCCATACGCTGTCTTTCCCTTCAAATAGTGCCTGAACATAAGCATCATAAGTTTGATCATCATCAATTGGCACATCCCTAAATTGATGCTCATATGTCGGAGTCCCTGTATTTTTTATATCGGTTTTTTCCTTACCTGTAGTAGCTTTTATTACAGTATCAGTATTAGGATCTTGACCTGCTCTTACAATTGCAACGTTAAAGCCTTCTAAAGCATATTCATCACCTGACCAGTCCCATGAAATATAAATATCTTTTAATTGTTTTGCCATTAACTCACCTCCAAGCTAACATTAGAGGGTTTAATAACATTCAGGTTTTCCAAGACATCATAGAAGGGTCTTTCTATAATAGTCCACTCATTTAATTGAGTTTCAGTAGCCAAACTATTTAATACTAATAATTCATCAATTTCCTCAGCGGTGCTGGATATAGTTAAGTCTCCATTACCATCTATAGTTAGCCAAGAAGTATCATAAGACTCATTTAAACTGCCATTGATATATTGATCACCATTGCTTAGTTTAATTATTTGAGTCCATTCTGTGTCAGTTTCTAACTTCCTATAAAGATAGAAAGTATAATTACTTCCAAGACCAAGAGGGATAAATAGATTACTCCCGTTTAACCTTATACCATCGCTGAATCTTCCTTCTACAAATTCAATACTCATTTAACTTACCTCCATATTAACATTACTTGGCTTTAGAATTGGAAGTATATTCTCATCACTATAGAAATACCTATCTTTTTCATTCCAAAAGGATATTTCTTCCTCAGAAATAATTGCAGGTATAATCATTAACTCATCAATATCCCAAGCCTCTTTTGTAATAGTTATAACTCCTGTAGTTGGATTTACGCTTAACCAAGAAGTGTCATAGGATCCATCTAATACTCCATTGATATGTTGACTACCATCGCTCTTGACCACTATTTCATTAAAGTTATTTTCATCTACAGCCCTTCTAAATAGTCTAATAGTATAATCTCCTGTTAATCCTACATCAAAGGTTAAGCTATAATTTCCTAAGCGCAATGCTTTTCCAAACTTACCAACGATGAATACAGGAGTATCATAGTAATGCTCTATTGTAATATCTAAAGGAAAATTCTGTATATCACAAGGCATTCCTACCTCAATTAGCAGACTTTCTTGTATAACTACATCTTTTAATCCTATCTCATAATCGATTTCAAATTCTGGAGTTCCATGTATTCCTATTGTAATATCACTTAGAGGAAATTGCCAAGCGTCATAATATCTAATTAATTCTAGACCCACGTTATTACCTGTGGGAATAGAATAATCTAAGAGCTCAATATTAACATCGTTTCCCTTAGGTATTCTATCCAAACTGCTTTTAAATCCTATTTCAGCTAATAAATCATATAGACTTTCTCTTTGATATTTTACAACAACTTCCAGAGAATAGCCTATTACTGCGATCTTTCCTATTGAAAAATTGGATTCATTATTAAGACTATGAAGCAAACCAATTTCATTCTGAAGATTATAACTATCAGTAAAAGGCATCCCTATCTCAACTGCTAATTGATATAGTAAAGAATTTATTTTCCCTATTGAGTAATCTACATTTTCGTTAATACTCTGCGTTAAACCAATTTCAGCGGTTATATCATAAACATCAGTTGTAATAAAGCCAAATTCAAACAGGCTAACTTCATCAACAATATTAGTAAATCCTATATCATAGTCTAAGCTAAAGTTATTCTGTCTATTATAGCCAATTTCATTATTCAAACCAAAATCGTTGATAATTGTAACGATAGGATTTATATCAAGAGGAAAATCTTTAATTCTCATTCTCCCTATCATAAGATTAGTACTACAATTTAGGGTTTTTATTTCTCCTATTTGAACAGTAATTACATCATTATAATCAGTATTAAAACCAATATTCACATCCGAAATGTGATTGGTGATATTTATGCTTCCAGCTTCAATGTCAATAGGATAGTTATTACTTTTTACAATACCTGCTTTTATTTCTGATTCGAAATCTTTTGTCTTTTCTGATCCTGTTTCTACATTAAGAGAATAATCCCAAACTCCAGGTACTAAGACTTCTACATTTAAAGGATAATCATTAATAGCTTGACAGCCAATGTTATAATCTATTACAAAATTATAACTATCTGTCTTCCCACAATTGATACTTAGTTTAAAGGTCGGAGCTGCGATCTCCCCTGCCTGCTGACTAAAGAAATCTTGACTGTCTTTAGTAGCATCGTATTGGGCTTGGATTGTGGTAGAAGACAGGGCGGAGTTGTGGATGCGGACATCGTCCATTGGACCATTGAAGTATTTCTTGACACTATTAACAAAAGAATACCCTATAATCCAAGTTGGAGGAGTCGGAAAGGAAATACTAAGCGACGTTGTACCACTAGCGACTTCAACACCATCTGCATATAATTTTAAATATGTGGTTCCTCCGCTATTATACCAAGTAGCAATCATATAATGCCAAGAATTATCCGCCCAACTATCACTACTTTGATAATTCAAATATTTGTCATCTTGATTAGTCCCCCCATATCTAAAATGCAAACCTACGGAATCGTGAATAGAAAGATAGAGAGTATTATCATCAGGATAAGTAATATTGTCACTTATTCCACCGCTTTCTTCATTAACATTCCAAACAGGTAATTTCCCCCAAAATCCTAATGCCCCACTATCCCCAATATCCAAACTACTATCATTCCCAACATTTATATAATCATCCTCACCATCAAAATCATAAGCACCGTCTACTTGCCCTGTAACTCCTTGCGTTACTCCTCCATTCAAGGTTCCATCATTATTATTAGAAGTAACATCCAAAGCATCTCCAGAAGTTTCATTTAAAAGCCAACCACTGACTAAATCGGTATCCTTATCAAAAACCGTGCTTGCTATTACACTCTGGTCGCTTGGCCCATTTCCATAGGCAATTTGGGCCTGTGTACTACCGTTTCTCACCCAATCTCTGTAAACCCAGATAATAGCTGTTTCAGCCGTAGCATCAAAACTTTCAAAGTAATAATCAAGCAGGTTGCCGTTCTCATCATATACTGCTATATCAGCTTTGCTCGATATATTTGTCCAATCTAGTACTATATCACCTGTACCTGTGGTTGAGTCATCTCCTGAAGTTATTATAAATGGTTGTGTCTTTGATATTGTTGGAGTATCAGTAACATTTGCTACGTCTATTTGTTTCTTTTTATTAAATGTCGGAGCTCTACTCAATCCTGCTTGAATCTGCATCTCCTCAAAATAATTTAACGTGACTCCAAAAGCATAATCACATATATTAGAAATAATTTGTGTTAACCCTATACTTAGCTCTGTTTCTCGTGCAACTATTTTGGTAAATCCTATTTTATATTCAGTATTAAAGTCATATAAATTACTGAAACCTATATCGATCTCAGTGTCTATAACTCTTACTGTCTGATAGCCTATTTCGTAATCAACTTCAGAGAAACTATCATTAGTATACCCTATATCTATTTCAGTGTTAACTAAAGTTGTCTCTTCCATTCCTATTTCAAATTCAGTCTCAAAATTATTTACTGTCGGTTGCAGTGATATGCCTACACTATCTCCTGATGGAGATGTATATTCTTTTAATTTTAAATCTACATTATTACCTGAAGGGGCAGTATATTCAGCCATTCATATCGCCTCACGCTTCTACTGGAGTTAAATAGGGTTTACTCTCTGCATTATATTTCGTAGTACCATCATCATATTGTGCAATAATATGATAGGTTTTGTTATTGTTTAATTCTTCAAAGCTATAATCTCCATTAGTATCAGTAGTTGTAGTTCCTACTATTGTATTATCAGTATCATTAATAAGTGTTATTTTTGCTCCATCAACAACTGAACCTTCTTTTGTAACAGTCCCTGAAATAATATAGTTTGGAGGGGTAAATGTTACATCACTACCATAATCTGTACCTGCACTATTTGTAGCAACTGCCCTAAAGTGATAAGTGGTGCCTCCATTCAAACCTGATATATTGTCAGAAAACCCATCCCCTGTATTTGCTGTTTGAGTAGAAGTAGTATTACCATAATTAGTATCAGTACCCCACTCAAAGTACACATCACAAGTCTCTCCACCATCATCATCAAGTGAACCATTTAGGGTGGCACTATTAAAGTCTACATTAGTTGCTGATTCTGTTGTTACTGTGGGTGAAGAGGTGGAAATTGTATAAGTTGCATAAATAGAATATTTTTTATTCTCTGTAGTTGGAGACCAAGGGTCTGGAAAATTATTGTAAGTTTTGTCTTGGTAGCTTCCTTTGTCTGTTGAGGAATCATAGTAAAGGTTAAGAAATCCACCATCAGCCCACCCAACAAGATAATAATCCCCAGTAGAAATCGTTAAAGATATAGTGTGAGTTATCCATTTACTAATATATGACATTCCAGGGTCATAACCACTTGTTTCTTCACTAACACCTTCTAATGAAGCATCTGATTTATCATATATCGCATTTTTGTAATATTGTGTCGCTGGGCCCGAATATTCTATATAAGAGGTTATTTCACTTATATCAGCAGGCTCATCTAAATTAAACCAAGAGCCACTAATTGTATCGATTATACGCTTTGTTGAGCCTCCTTCAGTCTCATACCCAAAAGTGGGATCAATGCTTACAGGATATACAGCATTATCAAGGAATGACTGTGGTATCGTTACAGTAAGTTTACCACTTTGTTCATCTATATTTAATTCTCCCCACACTTCGTTACCCTCTGCGTCAGTTACCTTTGGGCGGTAGATATGAAACGCTTTGCCTGTTTTATACTTCTCTGCCTCCTCCTGTGAAGAGTGCATATTATTTTTACTGCTGTGATAGACAGCGTAAGAACCTATCACATTTTCAGGTCTAAAAGCACCATTGTCCTTTTCTTCCTGTGTTAATTCAGGCTGATAAAAGAAATCTAAATCTTGAGTGTTAATATCAAACTCAATTATATTAGAGGCAGGTTTTTCATCAAGTACAACCTCGAACTCAAACCCACCGTCTTCAAGTTGTTTTATTGTATGTTCATTACCATCATTATCTATCTCTGTAAATTCTCTTGGTGGCTTTTGATAGAATCTCGTTTTGCGATTAGAATGTTGTGCTTCTATTTCAGCAGGCGTATGGTGTTCTTTGATAATATCTTCTTCTTCAGAAGTAGTCTGTTCTGATATTTTTGGCTGTTTCTCTGTTACTTCTTCAACTTCGTCTGGTAAGCTAACATTAAGAGTACACTCTTCGCCCCACTTTTTCAGTTTCAAGTGAGGCTTAAATTCAAAAGCATCTTTATTTCCTATTTCAACTTCACCATATTTACCATGTTTTGCTTTATAGGTGGTACTATTTATTTTTTCTAACATTCTCTACCACCCTCCTTTAGGCTACGTATTCATCGGCAGTTATTTGATGCGTAATATTAGTCTCATTAAAAGCATTTTGTACATCGGGAGCAATTACCTTTCTCCAAATAGGAGTACTTGTACCATAAGCCCCATCTGAAAGACTCAAATCTTGTACATAAGTTCCTGCAGAGCCACTATTATCAGGAGCATACTTAACATCTATTTCTCCTGACGTAGTCGTTCCATCAACATCACCATTACCTGTAATTGTTATATTCTCATAAGTTAGAGTTCCATCATCACTTTCTACATATAGTTGTTCTTCAGCTTCAAGAGTTGCTCCCTGAGCTACTGCTTCGTGTACAGTATCAGGGTCACCTGCTTCTACAGGATTAGTACAAGCTGAATCATGATATAATTGTAAAGCCATTTTATTTCCTCCTTATTTTTAATTAATTTCTGCTGTAGTTCCATCTGTACTCGTTAAGTGTTCATCAAAATGCCATAAATAAGCATTATCAGGTTTTAATCTCATTTTATCTTCTGCAATATCATTAACATAACCTTGATTAGCTCCAGCTGAACCTTCAATTACAATTCCGTTTGCATCTATATATGTTGAACCATCTTCGGATTGGACTTTCATGTTACCTGTAAGTGTCATGACTTGTGCTAATATTTCATCTGACATTGTGATTGTCCAGAATTTTAATTCATATAAGGTTAATGGTGAATCAAATATAATTCTTAACTTATTAGTAGCAACCATTTTATTGTTATCAAAACGTCTTACATTCCATTCATTAGCAGTACAGGCTACTTGATTAGCACTTGAACCAATAACATCTACCCAATTACTATCATCATATGCTTGCACATAGTAATTACAATTTGTTGATGGATAAAACCTTACCATATCAAATAACCAATCAGTAGGATATTCAAAAGTGACTGTTGGTGCTGTATCAAATGTAGCACCTGTTGTGGTATCCATATCCCATAACTGTTCTAAAGCACCGCTCGAAGGACTAATATCAGATGAGGGGGTTATTTGGAATACTTCGCCTTGCATATCTTGTTTGTCTATAAGTTTAGCTTCTGTAGAATCGCTTTCCCAATTACTTGTTTGATCAAACTTATC
>CAZGMM010000078.1:0-11884 GCA_964526845.1 uncultured Halanaerobiales bacterium
CTGCTTCCTAACTATATCAAGGAACCATTAAAGATTCTCAACTGCGAAAGTTGAGCTATAATATAAATGAATGCTCTAGTCAATTATTCCTCTCAGTACTATACATAAATATTCTAGTTTACTGTAATTATATTATACTTAAACCTGTAATAATAAGGAGGAATATATTAATGGATTTGGATAAAGCTTATAATAATCCTTTTAACTTTCAAATAAAGGAATATAATTGCCCAAAATGTGAGTCTATCAATATGGAAAGTATAAAATTTGAAACGAGAAGCAGTCTTAGTAAATCGTTATTTCATAAAATTGATAATTTTATCGATTTTTATTTAAAAGGGGTAAATTATTTAGAATGCTCACAATGCAAGGAAAAAGTTATATTAGCATCTGGATTTTATCATGATAAAGAAGAAATTACAACAGAAGATATAACAAGTTTATTGCTATAATTAAACTCCTTTATAAATAATAATAGGCCACCTTCTTTGGAACTCAATCCAAATAGGTGGCCTATCTATAAAACATATCTTATTTTTAATTATTTTTTACCTTTGCCGGGGTTACTACTTTTCTTTCCTTCAACTTTATCTTTTACATCATCCGGCATTCCTTTTTCTTCCATTTCTTGACTCTTTTCTTTTTCTTGCTTTTGTTTTTGTTCTTGGTCCTGAACTTGGTTTTGTTCTTCCTCTTCTTCTTTATCTCTGGTTAACTTCTCATCTAGGAAATTTTGAATATTTTCAGATAAATATTGACCTTTACTTTTATAATCTTCATAATCGCCTGTTTCATATTTATCTTGCCATGTTTTTATTTTATCTGAAAGTTCTTTCCCAATCTGGTTTTCTTCCTCTTCATTTTCATCTTCATCTTGAATGTCTTCTGTTTCTTCTTCCTCTACTTTTATTTTTTCTAATTCGGCTAAAATATCTTCTTCAGTTATTTGATCATTTTTTTCTATGATTTCTTCTAGTTTTTCTATAATTTTCGCTTCTTGTTCCGGTGATAGATCTAAACCATATTCATCAAAATCAATATCAAGTTCTGCAAATGTGGTAGGTGCTAAAACCAATACCATAACTAAAGTTAAAGCAATTACTGTTAATTTCTTCTTAAACATATTACTCCTCCTTTTAATTTTAGACTTAAAAATTTTATCTCGAGACAAAAATTAGAAATTTACCAGATTACAACAAATTTTTATTTAAAAATCAAAAAAAGCCTATTGCTTATGAAAGCCATAGACTCTAAATTATGGTAACCTGGCAGTCTTAAAAAAGACCCATGGCTTTGCGTCCTAACTTCACAGTCAGTTTGCCTTTATCATCAAATATTATATTTTTATTTTTTACTTATATAAAATAGATCATAATTGGGTGTTGATATCTAATACCGCTTCTTATCTAAAATAAATTTTAGTTATCCTTTTTATTTTGTTGTTGATTTTTTTCCTGGTCTTGATCCTTTTCTTGTTCTTGATCTTGTTGTTGCTCTTTCTTTTTTAGCTGTTCTTGTACTTTTTCTTCCAAATGATTTTGCAACTGTTCCTTAACCATTTCTTGTTCCCTTAACATCTCTCTTATTTGTTCCTTATCACCATCATTATTCATATATTGATTCATCAAGCGGGTCATTTCTTTCAACTGTTCTGCATTAAATTCATAGTGATTTAAAAAGTTTCTAAATTCAAGTGCATCTATTCTATATTGATTGATTAAATTTCTAATTTTAACCATTATTTCTTCTTTTTCTTCCAAGGTTAACTCCTGACAATTTTCCACTTTCATTTCAATCTCATTCATTACTTTTTCAAGATCATAATCTTCTTCTTGAGCCATTGTTTGAAGAGAAAAAGACAACAATAAAATTAATGACAAAACTAATACTATTTTAAAGCTAATATATTTATTCATTTTGCCACCTCCATTTATCAATACGTATTGTCAAAAGTTTTTTAACTAATATAGTCCAAAACCCTGTCAAAACAAGGATCTTGGTTTAAAACCTTGCCACCCCCTTGTTTTTTGGGTAAAATGTATCTATTAGAAAGACAAAATACCCAAAAAAAGTAGAAAGGTGGCAAGAATTATGACTAAAATTATCATCTGGCTTCTCGCTTATATCAAATTACAGGAAAAAGTTATCCACGATCTCTTTGCACTTTTAACAGGTAAGAATATTACTCCTAAAGTCGATACACCAATCAGTAAAAAATATCGGTATCTTCAGGTGGATGAACTGCCCATCATCGAGCTCTTCGAAAAATTAGATCACAACCAGCTTCTCGCTGAATATAAAGCTGAAAACGGTAAAGAACTTAAGCCCATTAAAAGGAGAAATCCTAAAAACAAAGTACCTCATAATATCTCCTGTCCCCGCTGTCAGGCTCCGCATGTCTATATCTACGATAATAACGGGGGTAAAGGACAGTATCTCTGTAAAATTTGTGGACTTCCCTTTATGAAAGGACAGGATTACCCAAAAACAATCTCCTTTAAGTGCCCTTACTGCGAGAAAACACTCGAAAAAATTAAAGTGAGAAAACAGTTTATCATTCATAAGTGTAAAAACGACTACTGCTCTTTTTATCAGCATAACCTCGCTGTCATGACTAAAAAGGAAAGAGAACTTTTTGCTCAAAATCCTTATGCTTTTAAACTTCACTATATCTATCGTGAATTTACCTTTGACTTTAAGCCATTAAGCAAAAAGTCAACTGTTATCCCCAAGGTCGATATCACTAAAATTTATGCTACTAATCATATTCTGGGTTTAGTACTTACCTATTACGTTAATTACGGACTCTCTTCCCGTAATACAGCCTCTATTCTGAAGGATATTCACGGTGTAGATATCTCACATCAAACTGTCTTAAACTATGCTGATGCTGTCAGTAAATACATTAAGCCCTATGTCGACAATTACCCTTACGAACTCTCTAATTCCTTCTGTGGAGATGAAACCTATCTAAAAGTTAACGGTAAATGGCAGTATCTCTTTTTCTTCTTTGATGCTCTTAAAAAAATTATCCTCTCCTATCGGATCTCACCTGATAGAGATACCGAAGCTGCTGTTAGGGCTCTAAATGATACTCTTAAAAAGATCGGAGAATTACCAGAAGACCTTACCTTTGTGGTTGATGGAAATCCCATCTATCGTCTGGCTCAACAATTCTTTTATCAACATGGTATCCATTTTGACTTAAGACAGGTCATTGGGCTTACCAATAATGATGAGGTCTCTAGAGAGTATCGACCTCTTAAACAGATCGTTGAGCGTTTAAACAGAACCTTCAAACGCGAATACAAGACTACTTATGGCTTTAAGTCTTCCGCCGGCTCAGAAGCCTTTACAATACTTTTTGTAGCTTACTTTAACTTCCTTAGACCTCATTCCGCCCTGGAAGATAAAAGAGTACCGGTTATTATTCCTGAACTTAAGGCCATCCCCAATATGCCGGGTAAATGGCTCACTTTGATCGGTCTAGCTCAGGAATATATTGAAGGCCTGCAAGCTTCTTAGTTAGCCTATATATCTGTTTTTGAGCCCGAGTATTTAAAGCAGCGAAGCGAACCCTTTACAAACTTAACCAGTAAAATGGTAAAATTGAAACTGCGAGGGTTGGCTGTTTTATCCTGCCTATATATCTGCTTTCTTCGCCCTCGTTGACCTTAAAAAACCATTTTATCTGGTGTTTGTCAAGGGGCTGAGTTTAATCTAATATATTTTCTACCTGTAATTTGATTTTTTCTTTAATTTGAGCTCTTTTTCATAAAACTTTTTACACTACCTATCAATATAGAAATAAAAAAGCTTTTTATTTGCAAGTATATTATAATATTTTTTATAGAATATATCAAACAAATAAATACTATTTCAAACTATCATTTACAGTTACCTTATCATATTTTTTAATTTCATTATTTTCTACAATTGCTATTTGTGTTTCTGTTAAGTTTACTGCTTGTAAAGTTGTTTTTTCCGTTAAAGTAATTTCTCCTTCTTCAATGAACAGCAGGGTCCGATAATCATTTACTTCTACTTTTAATATAGCATGGGTGGTTTTGATAATACTGTCGGGAGTCTCAATTTCAATATTAAATTCCTGTTCAGGATTAATATTTGTATTGATTATAGCTCTACCCTTTTTTACTGTTATTTTTTGAGAATTGGTAGTAATATCCTCTCCGATTTTTAAAATTGTTTCTTCCTCTAATTCCACTTTATTATTATCACCTATATTTAAAGTTAATAAACTATCAGGGGCTGTTTTAATGGTTTCTCCTTTACTAATTTTGGCATTATCTAATAACCTGGTCCAAACTTGCACTCTAAAAAATTCAAAAAATCCCTGATCAGTTTTGCGGTAGATTATACCCTGTAAGTTCTCCATATTTATATTTATTTCTTCTGTTGGTTGGGCAAAAGCAGCTGTTAAGGTTGTTAATAATAGGAGGAAGATTAGGACAATAATTAATGTTTTTTTCATCTTCTATTCCCCCTTAGACAGACTCTTAAACTCCTTTAAACTATAGACCACAAAGGATCTTTCTACTCCTTCTATTTCCACTTCTTTATACTTCCATCCCAGCTTTTTATAAATATCTGAAAGTCCATAATATGTGTTTTCACCGATTAAGATTTCATCTGGTTCGGTAACTTCTACTAGTTCAGTCGTGTTATGGACGATATTACCCATTGCTTTAAAGTCCATTCTTTCTTTGGTTCCAATATCACCAAGTGTTATTTTACCGGAATCCAGGGCAATAGAAGGTTTTAATTCTATATTCTCTTGTTCTATATAGTTCATAATCTCAATAGCAGCTTTAACCGCTCTATTACGATGGTTCTCCTGTTCAAACCCCTTACTCCAGTAGGCAAGGATCCCATCTCCTAAATATTTATCTACAACTCCATCATATTTAAAGATAATTTTGGTAATATTTCGATAGTAGTGGTTTAGATCTTCTACTACCTTTTGAGGAGTATTCATATCGGAGTACCACTTGAAATTACTGAACTCAAAAAGCAGCATAGTGACCGGAGGGTTATCTCCTTTAGTCTTTAAGAGTTCAGGATTTTGAACTATTTTATTTAAAAGAAAATCAGAGAAATAGGGTTTGAGCTTTCTAATGATTTCCTGCTTGCGTTTCCGGTTAAATCCATACCAGGTGACAAGGCTCGCACCATAGAGCACTCCTATCCCAACTAAGTATATTGAAATTTCAGTAAAAAGATGGTACTGAACTGTTAAAAAGTAGTTAAGAGTTAATACAATTATTGCAATAACAGATAAGACGGCCAGTGAACGGAGGGGATGCATTTTTTCAAACAGATAAAAAACAAGCCATAAGACCACAAAGGCTATTAACATATTACGGCCACTTTCATTTACTTCTATGTAATTTTGATGTAGGTAGTTATTCGTCATTTGGGCCTGTAATTCCACTTTACTAAAAGAAGCATCTTTGGAAAAAATGGAAGTATATTGGTTGCTGGCTTCCCCTTCAGTTACTCCCAAAAGGACAATTTGATCTTTAATTAATTCGGGATTATAGTCATCATTTAGATAGTTCTGTAATGAAATCCGGGGTATAGTGCCGCTCGGCCCTAAGTAATTTATTAGATATTCCCCCTCGGTAATCGTAATTTCTTCTTCTAAAGCCATTTCAGCCGTTCTTCTGGCCATGGGAATATATGATGTATTATTTTCAATAAATAAGGGAGGTAGATTTCTTACTATACCATCAGAATCACTTATTAAATTTGCATGTCCCAATTTAACTAAGTTTTTAAAAGAAGAAAGCGGTGCCTTTACTTCATTGACCGTGTAATCAATTTCTTTACCTTTCTCAGCCAAGCTGTAATCAATTTGGACCGGCATTATAATATTTTTGTTCTCTCTTAAGCGATCAATCATCAGGCTGTCGGCCTGAGTATCCTGAGCCTGGCTAAACAGCAGATCAAAGGTTATAGTTTTAGCTCCATCCTCGGTCAGCTGAGCTATGGTGTCTACAAAATAATTTCTATCAAGGGGAGGCCCCCCTAACTTATTATAGGTAATATTATTTATGCTAAGTATGGTAACCTGACTCTCTTTATTTTGAGAAGAAAATACGTAGGCGAGCTTCTGGTAGTTGTCATAAATAAAATTATCTATCCTACTATAGTTATTGTAATAGTAGCCCGCTAATAGTGCTATTATTATTAAAGTGTAAACTATTATTTTTTTAGTATTGAAGCTATATTTAGTCATTTGAAATCCTCCTGAATAGAGCGGGGAGGCTAAAAGCCTCCCCTTATTTTAATTATTTTTCCAGGAATGTTAAATAAGCAAGATAAGTGTTATAGACATCAATTTTAGCCACTACTTCATAAGGTGAATGCATTGAAAGTACAGCCGGGCCGGCATCAAGTACATCCATGTTGTAGTTAGCAAGGAACTGGGCAATAGTTCCCCCCCCACCTTCATCAACTTTACCGAGTTCGGCTACCTGCCAGACAACACCTGCTTCATTAAGCAGACCGCGTACTTTTGCCATAAATTCAGCAGTAGCTTCAGAGGAACCTGCCTTACCACGGGCCCCTGTATACTTGGTCAACACAATACCTTTATTTAAAAAGGCGGCATTTCTTTTGTCAAAAACTTCGGCGAAGTTAGAATCAAAGGCGGCATTTACATCACCGGAAAGAGAACTGGAATTTTCCAGTATTTCTCTCAAATCAAGTTCACTAAAACTATTATAGTATCTACTTGACATTTCAGCTACAAAGTTTTCAAAAAATCTGGACTGCATACCGGTTGCCCCCATACTACCTATCTCTTCTTTATCAACTAACAGGGTAACAGCTGTATATTCCGGTACATTAATATCGAGTAAAGCTCTCAGGCCGGTGTAACTGCAAACTCTATCATCATGACCATAACCGCCGAGTAAAGCCCTATCAAAACCGATATCTTTTACTCCATCGGCCGGCACAATCTGTAAGTCAGCACTTACCAAGTCTTCACCGGTTACATCATACTCAACTTCTAAGTGTTCTAAAATGGCCGCTTTTATCTTATCATTACCATTTTCATTTTCTTCTTTCTCATCTCGTAAAGGAATACTACCCACAACCAGGTTAAGATGTTGAGCATTGATAGCTTCTTTCATCTTCTTTTCCATCTGTTTTTTACCGAGGTGGGGTAAAATATCACTTATATAAAATACGGGGTCATCTTCTTTTTCCCCAATACTAATTTCTATCTTGGTTCCATCTTCTTTAACTACCATGCCTCTTAATGCCAAAGGGATGGTAACCCACTGGAACTTCTTAATTCCACCGTAATAATGGGTGCCGAGATAAGCTAACCCACCTTCTTCGTAAAGAGGATTGGGTTTTAAGTCGATACGGGGTGAATCCATGTGAGCTGCTATAATTCTTAATCCTTCTTTAAGATCTTTTTTACCAATCACAGCAGCAATTAACTGTCTGTCTCTATTTACTCCGTAGACCTTATCTCCTTTCTCTAGAGATTCTAGTTCGTTTATTTGTTTAAATCCTTCTTCTTCTAATAATTCAACCGTGCTGGCTGTAAATTCTCTTTCTGTTTTATTTTCTTCGAGAAATTTACCGTATTCTTTGTTAAATTCAAATACTTCTTCTTTTTCTACTTCTTCCATTTCCAGCCAGGCATTTTTCGCCTTATAACTCTTATCATTTTTAGACATATATATTTCCTCCTATCAGTTGTTTAAGACTTAAATTAATTATAACTTAATGAATAGTATAATTCAATTAACTTTTTTAAGCAGTTAACTTAATTATTGATACTTGTAAAGCAATATGGTAAAATATATTTAAATATTCAAATATATAAAGATAAAGTAGGTGAATTTTATGAATGGAGATCTATCCTTTGCAATAGCTTTTTCAGCCGGCCTTCTATCATTTCTATCTCCCTGTGTACTACCCTTGATCCCATCCTATCTGGCCTTTTTACTGGGAGATTACAGTGATCAAAAAAAGGAAGATAAAAGTTACTCTATAATCCCGGCCCTTATTTTTATTGCCGGTTTTACCATTATCTTTATTCTCTTAGGCCTTTCGGCTACCTTTCTAGGCCGGTTTTTAATGAAAAACCAGGCTATCTTAAGGAAGATAAGTGGGGTTATCATAATAATATTCGGACTCCATATCAGCGGGATTATCAAATTAAAATGGCTCTATTATGAGAAAAAGCTTAATATTACCAAAAGATCTAATAAATATGTACAGTCCTTTATCCTGGGGGTAGGATTAGCATTGGCCTGGACTCCCTGTATTGGACCTATCCTGTCTTCAATTTTAATTTTAGCCGGCAACAGTCAGAACTTAATGACCGGTGGCTTTTTATTATTCATCTACTCTTTTGGCTTTGCCTTACCATTTTTAATCACTGCTTTAGCAGCCAAAAAGATTTTACCGACGATTAAAAAAATGAATAGATATTTAAACTATATAAATATGGTAAGTGGTGCATTGATTATAATTTTAGGTATTTTAATTTTTACAAATAGTCTCAATATAATTGGCTTTTAGGAGGTTTTTACTATGAAATTATTGAAGAATAAAGGTTTAATTACAGTATTCGCTTTCCTGTTGATAATGGCAGGCGCTTTATTTTATCTTGATGATATCCAGGCAGATTCTGATGATGTTAAGGTTGGGGCTCAGGTTGGTATGAAGGCACCCAATTTTACCTTAGAAGATATGAGCGGAGAAAAAATAAGTTTATATGACTTACAGGGACAAAAAGTATTTTTAAATTTCTGGGCCAGCTGGTGTCCGCCCTGTAAGGCAGAAATGCCTGCCATTCAAACTCTTTATAAAAATAATGATAATATAAAGGTGCTGACCGTAAATATCCAGGAAGACAAAGACAAAGTATTTGATTATCTGATGGAAAATAACTATTCCTTCCCTACTTTATTAGATAAAGACGGGGCAGTGGCCTCTTCTAAATATCTGGTCCGCGGTATCCCCACTACCTTTATATTAGACAAAAACAGTATTATAAAAACAAGACACAGTGGGGCTTTAACCTATGAACAGATGCAGGACTTAGTAAGTGAATAATAAGCAAATAATGTTAAAAAAAGTGACCCAAACTAATGGGTCACTTTCTTTTTTTTATATTTATTTATTGATTTAACTTTTTCTCTGCCACCATTCCTAAAACCGCTACCGGGTCTTTCGGAGTAGAATAAGGTGGGGCATAGGCTAAATCGATCTGGAAGAGATCTTCAGCCCTAAGTTCGCTATAGATGGCCGTGCTGATTACATCTATACGCTTGTCTACCTTGCTCTCACCTTCAATTTGAGCTCCAATAATACGGTGAGTATTTTTATCAAACACACCCCTAATCTTCATCTTCTTAAAGTTCGGGAAGTAATGGGCGTGATTGGCACCAGTTACATTGACTACTAAAGGATCATAACCATTTTCGGCCGCCTCTTTTTCATCAATACCAGTTTTAGCAACGGTATAATCGAATATTTTTGTTATCGCGGTTTGGAATACGCCTAAGTGGTGGTTATCTCCACCGGCTGCATTTTCACCGGCTATCCGACCCTGTTTATTAGCGGTCGAGCCCATTGGAATCCAGACCCTTTGGTCTGTCAGAAGATTTATTGTTTCAGCACAGTCACCAGCTGCATAAACATCTTCTACATTGGTTTCCATTCTTTCATTTACTTCAATGGCACCGGTCTTCCCAATTCCAATCTCAGCCTGTTTAGCCAGATTTACCTCTGGTTTAATTCCTAAAGATAAAAGGACGAAATCAGTATCTATTCTTTTACCGGAACTTGTGATTACCTGTTCAACTTTTTCATCGCCTTTAAAGGAATTTACCCCATCTCCAAGAACAAGATTAACTCCCTGTTCTCTTAAGTGATTATCTACATATTTGGTGATATCCTGACTAAACGGAGGTAAAATTTTATTCTGTAGCTCCACTACCGTAACTTCTTTATTTAATTCTGAAAAGGATTCAGCCATCTCTAAACCGATAAGTCCGGCTCCAATAATGGTCACCTTCTCAACATCTTCCATCTTTTCTTTGATTTGATCAGCATCTTTTACAGAACGAAGCGGCTGAATATTTTCTAAATCTATACCTTCAATCGGTGGGATTATGGGTTTAGCACCGGTGGTAATAATTAATTTATCATACTTATATTCACCTTTAGTATCATTTTCTAGGTCTTTATAAGTTAAAACTTTATTCTCTTTATCAATATCAATAACTTCATGTTTTATTCTTACGTCTACTCCGTATTTTTCTTCAAATTCTGCTGGTGTATTTATTACTACCTTACCCCTGGATTTAGTTACTTCAGAAATATAGTAGGGTAGTCCACAGCCTGCATAAGAAATATCTTCCCCTTTTTCAAATAGTACTATTTCTGCCTCTTCAGCAGTTCTGCTTGCTTTTGCTGCAGCACTTGTACCTGCCGCTACACCTCCAACAACTGCTATTTTCACTTTTTATCAACTCCTTTTTTAGAAAAATTCGCCTTAATCGTCTCAATTAAAGCATCATTTACCGAAACTCCCCCTGGATTTACGAGTGCATACTGGTGTTCTAAGGTCTTTTTTAAGTCACTATTAACATAGCCAGTCGGGAGTGGACATTCGATTCCACTGTCTAAGAATTTGAAATGACGTTGGGCCAGTTCATAAGCACTTATTGCTTTAAAGGCACAACTTGTCTTAGCTCCATCACAGAGAATACCGCCTGAATCGCTAAATAGATTATTTATACCATCTTCTATCATCTCATTTTTATTAACGAGATACAGTAAACCAGCTAACATTCCCGGGGCTGCGGCTGTAAAAAGTCCACATAAAGAAGACAATTTACCCATCTTGGTTTTTATATAATATGCTATTAAGTGGGCAATAAGGGTTGCTTTAAAGATTTCCGTTTCTTCCTTTTCCATATTCTGACCGGAAAAATAGGTTCCGAGTGTGATAAATATCCCCTGGTTACCGCTGCCGGAAGAAGTTAAAGCCGGCAGCTGGGCTCCTCCCATCCGGGCATCCACAGCCGCTGCTATTTCTGCCGCTGAACTTCTTACAAAATCATCGTCTGCTGCTCTTTTATATGTTCTGCCCACACCACAGCCTTCGTCTTGCATGCCTGCATCTACCAGTTTTTGGTTTATCTTTAAACCCTGTTTTAAATACTCTTCCATCGAACTATCATACTGTCTTTCTACTAATTTTATCATTTCATTCACATTCATGCTTTCAATTTCATTTTTTAGATTGAATTCAATATTATCTTCATTAGCCTGATCTGTATTTTTATATATTACTTCTCCATCTACAGTTATTTCAGTTAAATTGGTATGGTCATCTTCAATTTTACTCTTTACTACATTATCACCAATAAGCTCTGTTTTAATAAGTAAGTTTCTTTGGCCTTTGATTACTTTTAATTCTATTTTATCAATAATAGAGTCTGCCTTTTTCAATGTCTCTTCTTTTAGGCCATTTAATAAAGTAAGTTTCTTATCGGCTGAGTCCTCTATAAAAAATCCGAGGGCTGCTGCCAGGCGATTACCGCCGTATCTATTAGTACCAGGTATTCCGGTTCTCATACCGTTTTTATATACAAAACCATCCATCTCTACTACGATTTTTTTTAAATCACCTTCTAAAAAATCGGCTGCTCTAGCTACTGAATAGGCTACTGCTGCCGGTTCTGTGCAGCCGTTAGCCAGACCTATTTCCTGATCGATAAACTCTTGCAGTAATTTCATCTGATTTTCCGCCCTCCTGAATTCTTTTTTCTTAATTATCTTTATTCTTGATTAAAATATAAAAATCCTTTAATCTTATATACAT
>CAZGMM010000079.1:0-11698 GCA_964526845.1 uncultured Halanaerobiales bacterium
CTTTAAAAATATTAAACCCAGCAGGACCACCTACTGGGCATTAAATGTCTAATTGCTTTTATATATTATTCTTAATCTACTGTTTCGATCATAACCTTTCTAAATGGCTCCTCACCTTCACTATATGATCTTACTCTAGAATCTTTTTTCAAGGTTATATGGATAATTCTTCTTTCATGAGGCGGCATTGGCTCTAACACTACTTTCCTCTCTTTATTAACTGCCTTTTGAGCTAGTTTACGGGCCAATCTTTCTAATGTTTTCTGACGCCTATCCCTATAACCTTCTGCATCAAGAATAATTCGGTAGTATTCTTCGGTATCTTTATTTACAACTAATGAAGTCAGATACTGTAAGGCATCTAGGGTTTCTCCCCTACGGCCGATGACAATCCCGAGATCAGGAGAATGGATATCATACACCACCTGTTCCTCATTAGTTTCTTCCTGTACAACATCGATCTCAACATCGATCTTTGTTTTACTAAATACTTCTTCTAAGAAGTTTTTACCTTTTTTTATCGGATCATCTTCCATGATTATCTCGATTTCTGCTTGCTTTTTACCGATCAGTCCTAAAAAACCCTTGTTGCCCTGTTCGATAATATTTATTTCCGCCTGTGAGCGGTCAATGCCTAAATCATCAAGTCCCTTTTTTATTGCTTCATTAACTGATTCAGCTTTATATCTCTTTTTTTCCATTACTGTTCAGCAACCTCCTCTTCAACAGTCTCATTGGAAATTATATATTGTTGTACTGCAGTAAATACTGTTGATGTAAACCAGTAAAGCAAGATTGCGGAAGGTAACTGAAATCCGATGAATATAATAAATGCGGGCATAATCCACATTATCATATTACTCTTTCCGCCACCGCCGGACTGCATTTTCTGGGTAACATAGGTCTGTGCAATCATTGCCAGGGCGTTAACCAAGACAATTGCAACATCAGGTTCCGCTAGGGAACCACTTGTTAGGGTACCGATCCATAAAAAGGCTTCCTCATTAAGAACCTCACTTAGACTTAAAATTGCCCTATATAAAGGAATTAAAATAGCAAGCTGTAGGATCATCGGTAGACAACCCGCGGCTGGATTTACATTATGTTCCTTATATAAATCCATCATAGCCTGCTGTTGTTTCTCCTTATCATCATGTTTCTTTTTGATTTTGTCCATTTCAGGTTGTAAGTCCTGCATAGCTTTCATGGACTTAGTTTGCTTTGCAGTTAAAGGGTATAATACCAATTTAATTATAAGTGTAAATAAAATAATAGTCACACCATAATTATGTACAAAACCATTTAAAAATTTTAAAATATCAACTATTCCATTAATCAACCAACCAAACATAATTTACTTCCTCCTAAATAATTATTTGAGTGGATCATAGCCTCCTGGATTAAAAGGATGACATTTAGAAATCCTTTTTATGCTTTTATATCCACCTTTAAGTGCACCGTATTTTTTTACTGCTTGATAAGAGTACTCAGAACAAGTAGGATAAAATCTGCAGGTTTTTGGCGTCCAGGGAGAAATAACCTTCTGATAAACTTTAATAAACCATAATACCAGTTGTTTCAATTTAATTCACTTCCCCAAATTTTTAAGTCAAACCAGCCCTTTTAAACAGTCTTAATAGATCTTTTTTTATCCCGTGAAAGTCCAGATCAATAACGGGATTACGAGCTATAATAATAATATCATAACCTCTGTTACATATACTCTCGACATCTCTCCGAATAATCTCCTTTAAACGCCTTTTTAATTTATTCCTAACTACAGCTTTCCCAATCCTTTTGCTGATAGAAAAGCCGTAGCGATTTTTATCCTTATTATTTGGATTCCAGTAGAAAACAAGATACTTAGAAGCAATCGACTTACCGTTTTTAAAAACTTCATCAAAATCTTTTTTCTTCTTAAGGGTTTCCAAATAATTTCCTCCTACAAATTAGTGTAATAAAAAAATATTATAATATCAACTCTCATACGGTTTAAATTATATGTTATTTGCTATCTAGAGTCAAGAATTTTTATCTTTATCCACAACTTCAAAGCCATTAATTCTTGTTGAATAATTGTTGATAATCTGTTAAAATATTAATGATTAACGATAATTAAATATATAGTAATTTTCTTTAATAACTATTATAACTTCAATTAGAGGTTTTTACAAGATTTTCACACCCTGTTAATCAATTTATTCACATAAAAGTGCTGTTCCATCCACAATTTCCCTGTTTATCCACATTTTTATCCACAGTTATTCACAATCTGTTAATAAAAATCAAACTTATTAACGTTATGTGGAAATTTTATTTCATTTTTTAACAGGTATTTTTGTCCTAATTACCTTTTTTACCTAGTTTAAGGTAATTATAAACAACTGGATATTGTGGATAACTCGCTCTTTTGTCCACAAATATGTTAATAACTTTCATATTTTAATATATTTTGGGGATAACTTTCGTAATTATGCTGTATCAATCATATTTTGCTCAGGAGGTATTTAAATGGCGTTTTCCCAAGAAGAATTAGAACATATCTGGAATCAAACATTAAATGAAGTAAAAGATAAACTATCAAACCCAAGTTTTAAGACCTGGTTTTCTAATACAGAACCGGTAGATTTAAAAGATGACAACATATTAATGGTAGAAGTACCCAATGATTTTATCAAAGACTGGATCGAAACCCGTTATAATGAACTTATTGGTGATATTTTACAGGATCTAACTGATACTAACCTAAAATGCCGTTTTTATACTGAAGAAGAGCTGCAAGAAATTAATGAGGTGGAAGAGGAAAGTCAAGAAAAACCAGATCCAAAAGAAGAAAAACAAAAAGAAAAAACTAAAAAGAAAACAAGAGAATATAATATAAATAATAATCTTAATCCCAAGTATTCTTTTGACTCCTTTGTAGTAGGTAATGGTAATAGATTTGCCCATGCAGCTGCCCTAGCGGTTGCTGAAGCACCGGCTAAAGCCTATAATCCACTTTTTTTATACGGAGATGTAGGATTAGGTAAAACCCACTTAATGCAGGCTATTGCCCATTATATATTGAAACATAATCCTGATAATAAGGTTGTATATGTTTCCTCCGAAACATTTACAAATGAACTTATAAATGCTATTAAAGATGATAAAACAGCTTCCTTTCGGGATAAATACAGAAATATAGATATCCTGTTGGTCGATGATATTCAATTTTTAGCAAATAAAGAAAGAACTCAAGAAGAGTTTTTCCATACCTTTAATTCCTTACATGAAGCAAACCGTCAGTTAATAATCTCTAGTGACCGTCCTCCTAAAGAAATACCTACTTTAGAGGAAAGATTAAGATCCCGTTTTGAATGGGGGCTTATCACCGATATTCAAAAACCGGACTTAGAGACCAGGATTGCAATTTTGAGGAAAAAGGCCGATATGGAAAACTTGAAGGTTCCCAATGAAGTAATCATCTATATAGCAAATAATATTCAATCTAATATCAGAGAATTGGAAGGTGCCTTAATTAAGGTTATTGCCTATTCTTCTTTAGTAGATAAAGAAATAGATATAGATTTAGCTGAAAATGCCCTGAAAGACTTAATTGTAGAAAACGATGAACCACGTGAAGTTAATATTGATCTAATTAAAGATGTAGTGGTAGATTACTACAACCTCAGGGAAGAGGATATGACTTCCAAGAAAAGAACACAAAAAATTGCTTTTCCAAGACAGATCGCAATGTATTTATCAAGAGAACTAACAGATTTATCACTTCCTCATATCGGAGAAGAATTTGGTGGTAGAGATCATACCACTGTTATCCATGCCTATAATAAAATAGAAGAAAAAATAGAGGAAGATAGTGAATTTGAGAAAGTAGTCAATAAAATAATATCTAGAATCAAAAATTCCTAATAGCTCCTGTTTATAATTTTCTTAATATCCTGTGGATTGATTGTTAATAGATTTAACATGTTAGTATGTGTATAACCACTCAACTATTATATACATCTTATCTACACCCCTAAACTACTATATATTCAACCATAGAGAGCCTTTTACACAAATTCACAGTCCCTACTACTACTACTACTGGTTTAGATTAAAATATATATTATTATTACTATATTTTTTTTGTGAATAACTATCTATTACATAGGAGGTTAGAAGATGAATTTTAAGATTGAAAAGAAGAATTTTTATCAGGGTCTGAATATTACACACCGCGCTTGTGCCTCAAGCAATACAATGCCTATCTTAAAAGGTATACTAATTGAAGCAAACAAAGATAAAGGCCTGCACTTGATGGGAACAGATTTAGAAATTGGAATTGAAAACTGGGTACCAGCCGAAGTGGAAGAAGAAGGAAAGATCGTATTACCAGCCAACCAGTTAAGGAATATTATAAGAGAACTACCTAATGAAGAGATCACATTTAAAGCTGATCTAGAAAAGTTCAGGGCAGATATTAACTGTTTAAACTCTCAATTTACAATTAATGGCTATAATCCGGAAGAGTATCCACAACTACCGGATGTTAGTATTCCAACTGAACTGGAAATCCCGGCCGGAAAACTAAAAAAAATAATCGATGAAGTAGAGTTCTCTACTTCTAATGACCAAACCCAACCAGTTTTAACAGGTGCTTTAATGGTCCTTAAAGATGAAAAAATCGAAATGGTTTCTACTAACAAATACCGTTTAGCTTATAGTAAATTGGAAAATAAAAATAATATTGAAGAAAAGTTAGAAATAATTATACCCGGTTCCACTATAAAAGAGATCAGTAACCTTTTAGAAGAAGAAGGAACAGTTGATATGAAGGTTAATGAAAACTATGCAAGTTTTGATTTTAATGATATTATTGTAGTATCTAGATTAATAGAAGGAAAGTTTCCTAACTTCCAACAGGTTATTCCCGACGAAAAAAATACTACAATTACTGTTAATAAAGAGTATTTACAGTCAGCAGTTAAGAGGGCTTCTTTAATTGCAAGATTGGATTCAAATATTGTAAGTTTAAAAAGTGAAGATAATAGATTGGTAATAGAATCAGAAGACTCTGATTCTGGTAGTGCTCATGAAGAAGTACCGATTCAATTAGAAGGGGAAAACCATAAAATAAGTATTGATGCCTCTTATTTATTAGACGTTCTAAAAGTAGTTGAAGTTGAAAAGGTAAACTTAGATCTGATCGGTTCTTTAAATCCGCTTGTTATTAAAAAAGAAGCAAGTGATGACTATATTTACTTAATTATGCCGATTAGACCCGGTAATGAAGAAGAAGGGGAGTAATTTAAATAAATGGAAAAAATTAAAATTAAAACTGAGACCATTAAGTTAGACCAATTCTTAAAATGGGCCAATATTGTTTCAACGGGCGGTGAGGCAAAAGCCTTGATTCAGTCCGGGGGTGTGCGCGTAAATAATAAAATTGAAAAAAGAAGGGGTCTGAAATTAAAAGACGGAGATTTGGTCAATGTAGAAGGGTTGGATGAAACTTTAAAAGTGAGCGGATAATAAATGTATATAGAAAAGTTACTTTTGAAAAATTACAGGAATATAGATGATACTTACCTAAACTTAGACCCTAATTTAAATATATTTATTGGAAATAATGGTCAGGGGAAGACCAACCTTTTAGAAGCGGTCTATCTGATGGCCACAACTGAATCACATAGAACAAATAGAGATAGTGAACTTATCCAGTGGGATAAAGAAAGTGCGTTAGTTCAGCTAAAATTAATTAAAAGTGATTACGATCTGACAATCTCATACAAAATTGAAGGAAGAAATAAGCAGATAAAAATTAATAAGAATCCTCTGGAGAAAATATCTGATTTGGTAGGTAATCTTAATGTTATCCTGTTTTCTCCAGAGGATTTAAAGATTGTTAAAGGTAGTCCCAGTAATAGGAGAAAATTTTTAGACTTAGAAATTTCTCAGGTAAATCCCTATTATTACCATCTTTTAAAAGAGTATGACCATATTTTAAGACAGAGAAATAATTTATTAAAAAAGATGTATAATAAAAATAAGCGGGATATCGATCTTTTAGAAGTATGGGATGATAAGTTGGCTGAAAAAGGGGCAAAAATTATAGATAAGAGATTAAAGGTTTTAAATAAATTAAAGATTTTGGCCAGGTTGGCTCAACGGAAGTTGACATCCGGCCAGGAAAATTTAAACATCAAGTATGACTGCACCTTAAATATAGATAAAAATAATGATAAAAAAGAAATTAATAAAATATTTTCAAATAAATTAAAAAGAGATAGAAAAGACGAATTTGAGAGGGGATATACACTTTCTGGCCCTCATAGAGATGATCTTATTCTCAAAATAAATGAGATGAATGTTAGAAAATATGGTTCTCAGGGACAACAAAGGACCGTGGCTTTAGCTTTGAAGTTAGCTGAATTGGAGTTTATGAAGTCTGAGAGTGGAGAATATCCGGTCTTACTTTTAGATGATGTCTTTTCTGAATTAGATAAAAACCGCCGCAACACTTTACTATCGATTATCAATGATAAGATACAGACTCTGATTACAACAACTGATTCAGAAGATGTTGAAACTTTAATTGAAAATAAAAAAGGTAATATCTTTGCTGTAAAAGATGGGGTTATCCAAAAAAGGTAGGTGAGTGTTTTGTTTTTACATATTGGAAAAGGAAATATGATAAAAAAAGAAGATGTAGTTTTTATTGGAGATATTGAATCAACTAAAGATTCCAAGATAACGGAAGAGTTTTTTGATATAATAAGAGAAGAAGGTTTTATTATAAATAACTTTGATGATGAACCGAGATCATTTGTTTTAACAGGCGAAAAAATATACTTATCAATAATTTCTTCAAATACTTTAAGAAGTAGAATGGAAAAGATAATTTAGTAGAAGAATTGGGGGATGATGATGGCAGAACTTAAAAAAGGGCGATATGAAGCTGAAAACATACAAGTTTTAGAAGGTCTGGAAGCAGTTAGGAAAAGACCCGGCATGTATATTGGTTCTACCAGTATAGATGGTCTGCTTCATTTAGTATATGAGGTAGTAGATAATAGTATTGATGAAGCGATGGCCGGTTACTGTGATAGGATCGAAGTTAATCTAAAAAAGGGAAATATTGTAACTGTTGTTGATAATGGGAGAGGTATTCCGATCGAAACCCATCCGAAAGTTAACAAACCGGCGGTAGAAGTAGTAATGACGACCCTGCATGCCGGTGGTAAGTTTGATGGGGAAGGATATAAAGTATCGGGTGGCTTACACGGAGTCGGTGTTTCAGTAGTTAATGCTCTTTCAGAATGGATGACAGTTGAAGTAAAATGGAAAGATGGTAATATATATAGACAAAAATATAGAAGAGGGGTTCCCGTTTATGATCTTAAACAAATTGGGACCTGTGAAGTTGAGAGAGAAACCGGTACGAAGATAACTTTTAAACCGGATCCAGAAATTTTTGAAGAAATTAACTTTAGATATGATAAATTATTACAGAGATTTAAAGAGATGGCCTTTTTAAATAAAGGTATCTTTATTAAAGTAAAAGATGAAAGAGATGAAGAAGAAGTAAAAGAAGAAGAATTCCATTATGAAGGTGGAATCGTTCAGTTTGTTAAATATTTGAATAAAAACAAGAAACCACTTTTTCCAGATCCGGTCTATTTAGAAGAAAGTGAAGAAAATAAGGATTTAGAAATATCCTTTCAATACCATAGTGGTTTTAAAGAAAGAATATTTACATTTGCCAACAATATAAATACCCGAGAAGGTGGTACCCACCTTAGTGGTTTTAAAAGTGCTTTAACCAGAACGGTGAATGGATATGCCCGTAGTAAGGGATTACTAAAAGAAAAAGATGATAATTTAACCGGTGAAGACGTAAGAGAAGGCCTTACTGCAGTTATTAATATAAAGATTGAAGAACCGCAGTTTGAGGGACAGACCAAAACCAAACTTGGTAATAGTGAAGTGCGGGGGTTTGTTGATTCTGCCCTTTCTAAACATCTAAAAGCCTTTATGGAAGAAAATCCTTCTGTAGCTAAGACGATCGTAGAAAAGGGTATTAAAGCTGCCAAGGCCAGGAAGGCAGCTAAAAAAGCGAGAGATTTAACCAGAAGAAAGAATGCCTTGATTTCAACTTCTTTACCCGGTAAGTTAGCTGACTGTTCTTCCCGTGATACCGAAAATACCGAACTTTATATAGTTGAGGGTGATTCAGCGGGAGGCTCTGCCAAACAGGGTAGAGATCGTAATTTCCAGGCAATTTTACCCTTAAGAGGGAAAATACTCAACGTTGAAAAGGCAAGATTAAATAAAATATTAAATAACAATGAAATCAGGACCTTAATTACAGCGATTGGGACCGGAGTGGGAGAAAGTTTCGATATCGAAAACAGTAGATATGGAAAAATAATAATCATGACCGATGCTGATGTCGATGGTGCCCATATTAGGACCTTACTTTTAACCTTCTTTTACAGGTATATGAGTCCTTTATTAGAACAGGGTATGATATATATAGCAAGACCACCCTTATACAAAGTAAAAAGAGGTAGATCGGAAGAGTACTTATACAACGAAAGAGCTCTCCAAAAATATGCAGAAGAAAATAAAAATAAGAACTTCTCTATTCAGAGGTATAAGGGCCTTGGAGAAATGAATCCTGACCAACTCTGGGATACAACAATGGATCCTGACAATCGAATTATCATGCAGGTTCAGATTGAAGATGCCATTATGGCGGATGAAACATTTACAACCTTAATGGGAGATAAGGTTAAACCACGCCGAGAGTTTATTCAGGAACATGCCCAGGAAGTAAAAAATCTTGATATTTAGATAAAGGAAGGTGTAAAAATTGGTTGATGAATTTGGTGGAAAAAACGTTATACAGGTTGATATAGATGACCAGATGAAGGATGCTTTTTTAGATTATGCAATGAGCGTTATAGTAAGTAGAGCACTGCCTGATGTTAGAGACGGTCTTAAACCAGTCCACAGGCGTATTCTCTATGCCCTACATGATTTAGGAATGACCCCCAATAAATCTCATAAAAAATCGGCCCGTATCGTAGGAGAGGTCTTAGGTAAGTACCATCCTCACGGTGATACGGCTGTATATGATACAATGGTTAGAATGGCCCAGGAATTCTCTTATCGTTATCCTTTAGTTGATGGCCACGGTAACTTTGGCTCTGTTGATGGGGACTCAGCTGCAGCCATGCGTTATACTGAGGCCCGGATGGCCAAGATAACTACAGAACTACTTAGAGATTTAAATAAAGATACCGTTGATTTTATACCAAACTTTGATGATACCTTAAAAGAACCGGATGTTATCCCGTCCCGTTTTCCTAATTTATTGGTAAATGGTAGTTCGGGTATTGCGGTTGGGATGTCAACAAGTATTCCCCCCCATAATTTAAGAGAAGTTATTGATGGGATCGTTAGGGTAATAGATAATCCCGATATTGATTTAGCGGAACTTATGGAAGTTATTAAAGGCCCTGATTTTCCCACCGGTGGCCTTATAATGGGTAAAGGGGCTATCTATAAAGCCTATAAAACAGGGCGCGGTAAGATAACAGTTAGGGCAAAAGCAAGAATTGAAGAAAATGAAACATCGGCAGATCGAATTATCATTGATGAACTACCCTATCGAGTTAATAAGGCCCGTTTAATTGAAAAGATTGCCGATATGGTAAGAAATGAAAAGATAGATGGTATCAGTGATATTAGAGATGAATCTGATAGAAGAGGTATGAGGATTGTTATTAAAATCAAAAGAGGCTCCAATCCTAAAATTGTTCTAAATCAATTATTTAAACATTCTCAGATGCAGGTTACGTTTAGTATTATAATGCTTTCAATTGTAGATGGAGAGCCAAAGGTACTTAATCTTAGAGAAATAATTGACCACTATCTGGATTTTCAAAAAGAAATTATTACAAGAAGAACGAAGTATGAATTAGATAAAGCGGAAAGCAGGGCCCATATTTTAGAGGGCTATATGGTTGCTTTGGATGATATCGATAATGTGATTGAATTAATTAGAGAAGCGGATGATGTCGATACAGCCCGACAGCAGTTGATTAACAAATATGAACTATCCGAAGATCAGGCCAATGCAATTTTAAGAATGAGATTACAGAGGCTGACTGCTTTAGAGAGAGATAAAATAGATGCTGAATATGCTGATCTCAAGGAAGATATTAAATATTATAAAGAAATTTTAGGTAGTGAAGATAAAAAACTAGAAATTATTAAAGAAGAGATCAGAGAAATTAGAGATAGATATGGTGATGAGAGAAGGACTAAGATCCTTAACCAAACCACTGATTTAGATTTAGAAGACTTAATTGAAGAAGAACAGGTAGTCGTTACCATGACCAATCAGGGTTATATTAAAAGAATGCCTGTTGATACCTATAGGAGCCAGCGTAGGGGCGGTAAAGGTATGATTGGTACTACTACCAGAGAGGAAGATTTTGTAGAAAATGTATTTATCACTTCTACTCATAATTACTTCCTGTTCTTTACCAACAAAGGCCTGGTATATAGGTTAAAAGGATATCAGATTCCACAGGCCAGCCGACAGTCGCGGGGAACTGCGATTGTGAACTTACTCCAGCTGGAGGGAGATGAAAAAGTAAGTTCAATAATACCCCTAAGTGACTTTGAAGAAAGTAAATATCTTACAATGGTCACTAAAAAAGGTATGATTAAAAAGACACCTCTAGACGAATATGACAGTAACTATACCGGAATTATTGGTATAAAGCTACAGGAAAATGATGAATTAATGGAAGTAAAAAATACCAATAAAGGTGAAAATGTAATCTTAGTTACTCACCAGGGTAAAGCCATCCGGTTTAACGAAAAGGATATCAGATCGGTCGGTAGAGCTGCTCAGGGAGTTAAAGGTATTGATCTAGCAGACGATGATTATTTAGTAGGGATGGGTATGGATTCAGAAGGTTCTGACGTCTTAGTTATCAGTGAAAAAGGCTATGGTAAGAGAACAGACGTTGAAAATTATAGAATTCAACAGAGATATGGCAAAGGTATCATAACCTTAAATATCACAGATAAAAATGGACCCATTGCTTCTACTAAGGTAGTAAATAAAGAAGATGAAATAATAATCATTACAGCTGAAGGTATAATCATTAGGACCAGGGTAGAAGAGATTTCCAAGACAGGCCGAAATACAATGGGCGTAAAGGTCATTGATGTAGAAGAAGATGACCATGTAGTTTCTGTTGGTAAGATTAAACCGGAAGACTTAGAAAAAGAGACAGATGAGGAAGATAAAAAGGGAAAAGAAGAAAATAAAAAAGTGGAGAAAGAAGAATAAGAGAAAAAAATGATAAGAATGTAGGTCAATAAATAAGATATAGGAATATAAGTATTTGATTTAAAATAATCCCCTTTGATTTTTATAGTCGAAGGGGATTTTTGCTGTAAAATATTTCCCGGGAAATGTCCTATTATAGCTGATAATACAATATTTAACTTTTTTATTAATTATTATGATTTTCTTTGGATTTGCTCTTGACAAATACCCCTCACAATGTTACTATATTAAAGGTCGCGCTGTTAAAGAACGTGATTTTGACAGGCGATTTTTTATATTTTAATAAACTTTTAGAACCTTGAAAAGTGAACAGCAGACCCTGACAGTTCTTAACAAGTTTCA
>CAZGMM010000080.1:0-11576 GCA_964526845.1 uncultured Halanaerobiales bacterium
TAACCAAAATCAGTGGTAAATTTTATTTTTTATTAGTACTTTCCGAATTCAGGTAATTCAAAAATTAGTTAATAAATACGGTATAGACCAAAAAAGTTATAAGATCTATTATAAAAATGATGATTCAGTCTCATCAGAAGGAAAGAAAATATCATAAGATAAAAGCACATACAATTCCTACAAATAATGACCCCTTTATTGGGGTTATTTTTTTATTCTCAGAATGTGAAATAACTTTATAGGGGATAGTATTTAATAAGAGTCATCAAAGTTAAAAGGATATAAAGGGAGACGTTGTAAAGAAAAAATATATATTCAAATAAATTATTTTGAAATAACCAAAATATTTATGGAAAAATTCTGTAAAATTAGATATAATTATATTGTAAGAAGAAGTAATGTAACAAATGTACCCCGTCATAATATTTACTTTATAATAGCAAAAAGCAAAAAAAGGAGGGGTATCATGGAAAAGATTCTATTGGCAGTAGATGGTTCGGAGAAATCTAAACAAGCGGCTGACAAGTTAGCAGAAATGGTCAAGTCCATTGAAAGTGAAGTTGATATAATCACAGTATTGGAATCACCTGATATAAAGTTAAGAGAAGTAGATGCATATATCCCTGATAAAACAATTGAAGAATTAAGAGAAATGAATAAAGAAGAAATAAAAGAAAAAGCCAAAAAGATATTAAAAGAAGCTGAAGAACATTTTAAAGATGTAGATGTCAAACTAAAGAAAATTATTAAGTATGGAGATCCCGCTGATATAATCTGTGATTATGCGGAAGAAAATGATATTGACTTGATAGTGCTGGCTGATAAAGGAATCGGTGGGATTAAAAGATTTTTCTTGGGAAGTATAACTTCAAAAGTAGTCAGACATGCAAAAAGTTCTGTAATGATTGTAAAATAAAATATAATTTAATTTATATAAATTGCCCCTCATTAGAGGGGTTATTTTTTTACATAAAGCAGCTCAAAAATATGTTATTATTTTGTTTATAATGATGCTGATAGTTGTTATAATAAGATAATCTAAGATAGGCATAATAAAACATGATATATGTATTTACTAGTATATAGATGCTAAAGGAGTGTCCATAATGCAAGACAATCAAAGCAGTAATAACGAATTTAATTGGAAAGTTCTGATGATAATAACGGCAGCGGGATTTTTCGCTGGTGTATATAGAAATGGTATAATGACCTTATTCCCCTTTTTACAGGCTGAATTTGATTTAACGAGAGCTCAGGTGGGACTATATTCCACCTTTCTGTTTATCAGTATGGCCGTAGTAGTTCTTTTTTCAGGCCGCATTGCCGACTATTTTGGTGTTAAACGTAGTATATTCTGGGGTTTATCTTCCATGGGAGTATTCATAACCCTTCATTCCCTGGCCAATGGCCTCATTTTACTGATGTTATTTGCTATGTTAAATGGCTTAGGTTTGAGCATCATATTACCGTCTACAAGTAAGGCAGTTGCGGAATGGTTTAGGGGAGATAACCAGGCCACCGCCATGGGTATCATGACGATGGGTTTTGCCCTGGGTGGGGTAGCAGGTGCTAGTGTACTGCCCTGGGTAGCTGTGCAGTTAGGCTGGAAGATGTTAGTCATTTTATTAGGTGGGCTATTTCTAATAGTGGGAGCAGTCTTTTATTTTACCTATCAGGACAAAAATAATAATTCTGACCAGGTTAAAAAAGATACCAACAATTCTTTTTTAAAGAATATTGGTTCCTTTTTTAGTAATAAATATTTGGTATTATTATGTGTTTTAGGAATAATTTTTGGAGCAGTATCTGGTGTGGTAGTTACGCATTTTAGTTTCTTTTTATTTACTGATTATAATTTTTCTGAAGTAACAGCCGGACTAGGTTTTATGGTATTACAGGTCGGTAGTATGGTCGGCAGAACCGGCTGGGGTTATTTAAACGGCGAACTTTTGGGTGGAGTTGAAAGAAGAGGATTTTTTATTGTAGGTATATTGATGAGTCTGGTTTCTCTCGTCTTTGCCTTTTTAAGTAACTTTAATCCAACTTTGCCCATGATCTTGGTTTTAGCTTTTCTCCTGGGAGCGACCGGGCGGGGCTGGCACGGCCTATACTTTTCGGAAGTATCAGATCAGGTCGGTGAAGAAAAGGCAGGGATGGGGATTGGACTTTCTCTTTTATTCATTAGAATCGGTATTATAGTGGGTCCACCTATCTTTGGATATATAGCTGACAGGACCGGCACTTATGCATACAGCTGGCTGCTATTAGGTATTACAACCTTGGTTTCAGTAGTTACTTTGAACTACTTTCTTTCAAAACACCATAAAGATAGGGAAAGGGCTTATAAGAGAGCCTGATTTATAACGAACATTTTTAAAAAAATAAAAAAGGGTATTGCACTTTAATATTTAAAGTAATATATAAGATTTATTTTCAATAAACCATTATCTCTATTATTCCTTTTAGCAAATTATTGATTATAAATGATTTAAGCTGATATCTAAATAGGGGGTAGTAAATATGTTTCAAAAGAAGCTATTACAGATGGTATTTAACAAAGTACAAGGAGCAAATTTTGAGGTAACTTATTGGGACGGCCAGACAGATAGTTTCGGAGATCAGCCTGAGCAAGACCCAGAATTTAGAATCATCTTTAATGAAAAGCTTGCGTTAAATGAGATTCGCAAGCAACCCCAATTGAAGCTGGGTGAAGCTTACATGAGAGGCGATATCGATCTGGAAGGAAACTTAAAAGAAGTATTAAAGTTAGGGGCTAGAAATGTTAACCGGTTAATGGAAGACGCCGGAGATTATATCCCGGACGAATTCTGGGAACATCAAAAAGAGGCCACTTTTGAAGATCAAAAAGAAGGTGTAAAGGACCATTATGACCTAGGTAATGATTTCTTTAAACTCTGGCAGGATGAGACTATGACTTATTCCTGCGCCTATTTTAAATCTAAAGATGATGATCTAAAAGAAGCTCAATTACAAAAGATAGACCATGTCCTGAAGAAAATGAATCTACAGCCCGGAGAAAAACTGCTTGATATTGGCTGTGGATGGGGTTCAGTAGCGATTAAAGCGGTAGAACAGTATGGAGTAGAAGTAGTTGGAATCACCTTAAGTGAAGAACAGGTAGAGGGTGCCCGCCAAAAAGTAGCTGAAAAAGGTTTAGAAGATAGTATTGAGATCAGGGAACAGGATTATCGAGATTTAGCTGAAAAAGATGTTGAATTTGATAAAATAGTAAGTATCGGAATGTTTGAACATGTTGGCCAGGAGCACATACCCGAATATTTTGAAGCTGTCAATAAAATGTTAAAAGAAGGCGGTCTTTCCTTACTACATACGATAACTCACCCCAAAGAACAACCCACTAATGCCTGGCTTGAAAAATATATTTTCCCCTGGGGATATATACCTTCTCTCAGGGAAGTTATCTGGGAACTACCCGAACATAACTTTTTAGTACAGGATGTTGAAAATATTGGATTTCATTATTCACTGACAGCGGAAAACTGGTATGATAATTATGAAGAAGTAACCGATGAAGTCGAAGAGATGTTTGATGAGAAGTTTGTAAGAAGATGGAGACTATTTCTAGCAGGAGTAGTTGCAACCTTCCGCTTCCTTGATACTTCTGTTCACCAAATATTATTTACAAAAGGTAAGAATATAGAATTACCGTTAACTCGAGATTACATGTATCAATAATTATTAGGGGCAATATGGTATGTTGAAGAATGAAATAGGAATAAAAATAAAAACTAATAAGCCGGATAATATAAACCGGGTTAAAACGAGCAGGAGCTACTGTGCTTTCGTGGGAGAAACCAGAAAAGGCAAGACATTTTATACTTCCCATCAGGATATTAACTGTCCTTTAGCCAGATTTAATTTAGGGTTAGAAAAATTAAATAAAGAGAAGTTAAATAATTTGGCATCTACCCTGGTGGCCTGGAATGATGCAGAGACCAGACAAAAAGCCCGGCATTACCTTAAAAAATCTCACACCTTAGATTATGGTGAAAAATATATAATATATTTTCCTCTTAAGCAAGCACCTGATATAGAGCCGGATATAGTTATGAAAATTGGGACTCCGCAAGAATTCATGCCGATAATAAGAGAAGTAACAAAACTGAAAGGTGATTGGACAGAAAGCTTTATAAGCGGTGTGGGAGGGATGTGTGGTGAAGCTACTGCTATTCCTCTTAAGAAAGGGAAAGTAAATATTTCCTTGGGATGCGGTGGCAGCAGGCCGCACGGTAAATTAGCTAAAGATCAATTAATTATGGCTTTACCTTATAAAATTTATGAAAAACTTAATATTTAATACAAAAAGGGACAGCAGATAATCCGCTGTCCCTTTTAATCTGTTTTTGAAATTATTTTTTATAAGCCATGAACTCTTCAATGAACTTGGCTAAATTATCTAAAGCCTCATCACAGATTGCTTTACCAATTTCTTTACTGGCCTGGGTGGCATCTCCCAGGGCTCCATTGATACTTTTTTGATCCCAGCTATAACCCATGGTAAATGGCCCACCGCTTACCGGAGACACATTACCAATAGGAAATTTTTTAGTCTTACTTTTTTCAATACTATCTGTTTTCACGATCTCTGGTATTAAATAAAGTGCTTCCGAAACCTCCCTTTCACAGGAGTGGCCGAATTCTTCCGAATGGATATATTTTGCCAGGCTCTCTGGGGCCAGGTCAGTATACTTGACCTGAGCTACTTCAATGTTTTCTTCTTCATGCAAAATTTTTGTGGCGATATCTAAGGTCGTTGAATTTCCCCCGTGAGCATTAAGGAATAAGAATTTTTTAAGGCCATGTTTTTTCAGTGAGTTACATATATCGCGCAACAATTCAATCAGTGTTTCTGGCCTCAATGTAATAGTGCCGGGAAAGGGCATGTGGTGGTATGAAATTCCCATATTAACAGTTGGGGTTACAACTACATAAGGATAAAGTCTTTCTGCTGCTAATCTACTGAACTCCCGCGCCCGAACTGCGTCACAACTTTCGGCTAGATTTGGCCCGTGTTGTTCATGAGCACCGACCGGGATAATTGCTATTTCAACAGTTTCTAAAGCTTTTTCTACTTCCGGCCAGCTCATTTCAGTTAATACATATCTTTCTGCCATTATTTCAACCCCTTTAATAATTTAAGTGTTATTTGCTTTTTTCTTGACAGAATAGTTCTGCCAGATGGAATACATTATTGAAAGCAAACCTAAGATTAAAAAGCCGATTGAGATTGGTCTTGTAAAAAAGAGTGTCCAGTCCTGACTTGTCATCATGGCCCTTCTTAAATTAGTTTCAGCAATTGGACCCAATATAACTCCCAAGATAACAGGTGCTAAAGAAAAGTTGTACTTTTTGAGGAAATATCCTATTACCCCCATTACGAATAAGATGTAAAGGTCACTATACCTATTATTTAAGAGGTAGGAACCAATTACACATAAAGCCATAACTGTTGGTACTAGAATATATTTTGGGATATGTGTTATTTTCAAAAACAATCTTGCACCCCAAAACTGAATAAGAAGCATAAAAATTGTGGCGATGAAAAAGCCTACAAAGATAGTACCAACGATTTCCGGGTTGTTGATAATCAACATGGGACCAGGGTTAATACCGTGGATCTGCAAGGCTGCCAGCATTACGGCACTTACTGCACTTCCGGGAATACCCAGAGCTATCATGGGAATTAGACCTCCACCGGCAGTGGAGTTATTGCCGGCCTCTGAAGCGATAATTCCATCAGGAATACCTGTACCAAATTTGTCAGGATGTTTCGAACCTTTTTTAGCCTGGTCATAGGCAAGTATGTTAGCAATACTTGCTCCAGCTCCGGGTATTGCTCCGATAAGTGCTCCAAGCAAGGAAGACCTTATCAAATTTATGGGCTGTCCTAGAACTTCTTTTAAGGAAGTGAAAATCTCAAATTTAATTTTACCTGCCACCAATTCTTCTCCCTGTTTTACTTCTTCTTTGTTTTCTAGTTCTGATAGTAACCTTGAGACGGCAAAGATCCCTATTAAAACTGTTAAAAAGGGAACTCCCGCTTCCAAAAAGCCGATCCCGAAGGTAAAACGGGCTGTACCGCTTAAGGGGTCAAGACCGATGGTTGCGATTAAAAGACCTAAAAGTCCTGCCATTAAGCCTTTAATTACTGAATCACCCGTTACACTGGCAATGATAGTTAAGGCAAAGACAATAAGGGAAAAGTATTCCCAGGGACCGATCTTCATGGCTAAATTAGCCACCTGAGGTGCCAGGGTTATTAATAGTACCATGCTCAGTAAGGAACCAAAAAAGGAAGCCCAAATACCAATACCAAGAGCCCTACCGGGTTGGCCATTTCTTACCATGGGAAAAGCATCAAAGGTAGTTGCTACCGCTGAGGGGGTTCCAGGAATACCTAGAAGGGCAGCAGTAATTAAACCACCTGAAAGACCTCCTACGAAAACTCCCAACATTGTTGCGATTCCGACTGTAGGGCTCATGGCAAAGGTAAAGGGTAAAGTTAGTATAATTGCCATTGTAATTGTGAATCCGGGAATAGCTCCGGCAATGATACCGGCAAGTACTCCCAAAAACATGTTTAATAATAAGTTAAAGCTTAATATATGTTCAAATCCTAATAAAAACATATCTATCATAGAAATCCCTCTTTTTATAAGTATTCAAATAATTTTTATTCAAAAAATATGCCAACCGGGAAGATAACTCCCAGATAATTTTGGAAAAAATAATATGAACCTAAACTGATTACCAGGGCAATTGATCCAATTACGAGATATTTTTTCTCTTTTCTAGGACCCAGTAATAGTTGGGTAGTAAAGACGAATATAAAGGTTGAAATTCTAAATCCTATATACCTCATGATAAGTATGTAGATTAAGAAATTAACCAGGGTTATGAAAATCAACTTATATTCCTTAAATATTTCTCTAAAATCTAAACTTGCTTGGCTTAAATCCATTGATTTTAATTTTTTAACGATTAGAAAAATAGATAGTATACCCATCGCTAACACGATAATTCTGGGAAAACCGGCAGGGCCGAGTGGTTCATAACTCGAATCTGGCAAGTTGCCAGCCTGGAAAAATATTATTAGACTCAATATTAAAAAAAGTATGCCTACAATCAATTCACCCATAATCTAAGACTCCTTTAAATTATTAATTAAATATATGCTGCAGGGGATGGATCATAAAGTCCCCCACAGCTTTTATCTTTTTTCATTTCCAATTAACTATTATTCAATTTGATCTGCTACAGCAGCTATATCTTTATCAAGTGTTTCAAGGTAATTTATATAATTATCTTGTCCTCTAAATTTAACTTCTCCACCTGCTTTTTCTACATCGGCCACAAAGTCTTCATTATCAGCTGTTTTTCTTAATCCTTCTTCTAATACATCAATTACATCTTGAGGAGTACCTTGGGGTACAACTATTCCCCGCTGGACACTCCAGATAATGTCATAACCGTGTTCTGCAAAGGTAGGTAGATCAGGCAGTTTTTCAGATCTTTCTTCTGCAGCAAAGGCAATAAACTTGAATTTGCCGGATTCAACAAACTGGATACCAGAAGCATAGTCGATTGGTCCTGCATCAATAAAACCACCGGCCAGGGCCTGAACTCTTTCTCCGGTACCTTCATAACCGACATAATTGAATTTAGTTTCTAGTTTCGATTCTAAAATAGCTGTCCAAATGTGGGGTATACCTTTTAAGGTAACTCCAAAAGAGATTTCGCCTGGATTATTTTTAGCATATTCAATAAACTCTTCCAGATTGCTGTAAGGAGCATCTGCTCTTACAGCTAAAAATTGGGGTGAGTTTGTCATTGATGCTACAGGTGTGAAGTCATCATAATTTAGTTCTGTAATGCCAACATGGTGAGCAGCCAGTAGACCTTCATGGATCTGGCCTATATGATACCCGTTAGCTGGTTTTTCTTTGAGTTCCTTTAAACCGAGGGTTCCACTAACTCCGGGTTTGTTAATAACAGGTACGGCTTCACCAATATACTCTTCTAAATATTTAGCAACTATTCTCATTAAAGTGTCACTACCACCACCGGGAGACCAGGGGACAATAAATTGGACGGGTTTTGTCGGATAATCCTGTGCGGTTACAATTCCAAAGACGCCAACTACTAAGATACTAGTAAGGATAAAAATACTTAATACTTTCCTTCTCATAGAACTCCTCCTTTTTATATTTAATTATATCCAGTATAAATATTAATACAGTTAATATATCACACTTAAATAATATTGTAAAGCTTTTAGAACTAAAAATTTAATGATTGTATTAAAATTATCATATAAATTCATACATTGGATAATTTTAGTATTGACAGTAAAATCATATTTTGTTATACTAATAAAAAATTGTGCTTGCTTGAAAGGAAGATAATGTCATGGAATTCGAACTTAATTTTTTCTACTGGTTTTTATCATTTATTCCAATCGTTGCAGTACTTACCTTAATTATGGGTTTTAGATGGAGTGGGGGTAAATCAGGTGCATTCAGCTGGTTTGCTGCTGCAGTGATAGGATATTTATTTTTTGGAGCTAATCTAAAACTACTTGCAGTTGCTTCCTTAAAAGGACTTTGGACAACAATTTTTATTTTATATATAATCTGGGGTGCAATGGCCTTATATAATATTGTATCTAAAATAAATGGATTTGATATCATCGCCAGAACCTTTACCGGTTTAACCGGTAAGACAAAGGTATTACAACTGTTAGTCATAAGTTGGGGCTTTGTTTCCTTACTGCAGGGAGTAGCCGGTTTCGGTACTCCGGTAGCAGTTGCTGCCCCCTTATTAGTCGGCCTCGGTTTTAGCCCGGTCATAGCTACCAGTTCTGCCTTACTGGGTAGGGCCTGGGCGGTAACCTTCGGTTCTTTAGGATCTTCTTATGCCGCCTTACTTAAGATGACCAATCTTGATCCCGGCGGTCTTGCCTTTTGGAGCAGCATCTTTTTAACCATCGTCTGTATAGTTACCGGTTTAAGTATTTCCTATTTGTATAATGGTAAAGAAGGATTGAAAAAAGGAGCCCCGGCTGCTTTAGCGATAGCTTTAAGCATGGGCTTAACTTTAATCGTTACCGCTAACTTTGTTTTACCCTATATAGCTTCCCTAGTAGCTGGCTTAGTTGGCATGGGAGTGGGAACCCTGATTTTACCTAAGACTAGATGGTATAATAATAATCCGGTTGAAAAGAAGAAAAGTAAAAATTCGATGAGTTTCCATACCGCTTTTGCACCTTACTATGCCCTTTTAATCTTGGCTTTTGGAATTTATTTAACACCTTTAAAAAGTATGCTTTCGAAATTTGAGATCGGTCTTTCATTCCCCCGGACCGAAACGGCCTTAGGGGTTGTCAATGAAGCGACCGCTTCTTATTCCCCGATTGCTATTTTAACTACACCCGGTACCCTTGTTTTTTTATCAGTTGTAATTGCAATTATATATTTTATTAAAAAGGGTTTATGGAAAGAACATTACGGGCGAGAGGTATTGGGTTCTTTGATTAAACAAGCTATACCTTCTACAGTTACCGTGATGACGATGAGTATGATGGCAGTGGTCATGATGGAAACCGGGATGACTTCCTTTTTAGCGAAGGGGACAGCGGAAATAGCTAGCAGTGTTTTCCCGGGGGTTTCTCCCTTTATCGGCATCTTGGGTGCCTTTATGACGGGGAGTAATACCTCTTCAAATATAGTATTTGCAGCCTTTCAGAAAGATGTAGCCTTATTTTTAGGAATCAATAGTTTAATAATCGCTTCTTTACAGACTACCGGTGGTGCGATTGGTACCATTATTTCTCCGATGAATGTCGCTTTAGGAACCGGTGTCACTAAAATAGTGGGTAGAGAAGGAGAGATTATCAGAAAGACAATTTTCTATGTAATTATTATGGGGCTTTCCGTTGGCATTCCCGCTTTATTTTTAATCTATTATTTGGGATTCTAAAAAAGATCTTATTATAGAAACTAAGGGTGAATAATGTGAAGAATAATTTATTTGATCTCAAGGAGATATTTGCAGAAAAGGATAGAAACCGCGGACTTTTATGGTCAGTTATGATAACCTGGCTAAACTTCCCCTTTCTTTACTGGGGAGTTACTTCTAATAACTCCATGGTTATAACATTGGGTCTATTTATCGCAGCGGTTGGAACAGGCTTTACTCTCTATTTTGGATAAGTATAGTATTTTGGTTTAGAATATCATGATTAGGGGGGATTTATTATTGACGAGATTGATTATACTATTTTAGATGAGCTGGAAGATGACGGTCGAGTTAGTTATGCGGAATTGGGTAGGAAAGTAGATCTAACAAGAGCGAGTGTGAGAGAAAGAATTGTAAAGTTGAAAAAAGAAGGTGTGATTGAAAAATTTACTGTAGTATTAAACCCAGAAAAAATAGAAAAAGGTTTATCAGCATTTTTCGAAATAGATGTGGAACCAAACCACCTTGATAAGGTAGCCACCAGGTTAGCTGAAGAGGAAAGAGTCTACAGCTTATATTTAATGACCGGGGCTAGTACCTTACACATGCATTCACTTCTCAGTGATCAGGATGAACTAGAGGATTTCATGATAAGTAAAATATATTCGCAAAAAGGTATCACCCGGGTTAAAAGTAATATTATTTTGAAAAGATATAAAAGTCGTGAAGGTGGTGCAAGGTTGTAATTTCAAGAACGCTGGCGGAAAGAAATATTTCTGTCAGCGTTATTTTTTTATCATTTAAAACGCAAATTCTAGAAATTTTTTCTATTTTTTAATATAATAGTATTTAAAGGATGTGATTAGCTATGGAACTAAAGAAAAATGAACTGATTGCAGAAGCTTTAAAAGTTGCCACCAAGGCCCACCGCGGGGGAAATAGAAAAGGCGGAGACCAAATACCATATATAGTGCATCCTATTGAAGTTGCCTTAACCCTACAGGAAAATGATATGCCGGATGAGATCATTGCTGCCGGTTTACTACACGATACTTTAGAAGATACGACAATTAAGGTAGAAACACTTGAAGATAGATTTGGGAGAGAAATTACTGATTTAGTCATCGGTGCTTCCGAAAGACTGGAAAACAGAGACCAAACATCATGGGAGAAGCGCAAGCAATATACAGTTGACCATTTAAAAGAAGCTGAGAAGAAAATAAAATATATTTCCTGTGCCGATAAATTAAGTAATATTAGAAGCATGATTCGAGATTATGATAAGATCGGCGATGAACTCTGGAGTAGATTTAACCGGGGTTATGAAAAACAAAAATGGTACTATACCAATTTAGTTGATAGTTTAATTGATTTAAAAGGTATGGAAATGTATGAACAGTTTAGGTTAGCAGTAGACTATCTTTTTAGAAATAATTAAAATGTTTTTACATTTTTAGTTTGAATGGATTAAAAAGGGTAAAATAAATAATGAGGATTCTCGGCTAAATCCAGAAAATAACAGTCTAAAAACAGGAATAATAGTAAAAAAGGGCTAAAATATTGAACTTTGAAAACTC
>CAZGMM010000081.1:0-11561 GCA_964526845.1 uncultured Halanaerobiales bacterium
ATCAATTAAAAACAAAAATATAGGTAATGTACATTCCGGACATTTGTCCGGTATAAAAAAATTTTCATTTTAATCTATATTAAGTCTTCAATTGAACCAATAACTCTGTTATAATTAAAAAAGGATAAAAAAATATATTAATAAAAGGTGATTTTATATGGATTTTGATAATGACAATATTCTTGATTTTAATGAATTTAAAGAAAGCAAGGAATTTAAAGAAAACCCGGAGAAGATAGTTAATGAACTCTTCGACTTAAATATGGAATTTGGATTTAAAGAAGATGATCCCTGTCCCTGTGGCAGTGGTAAAAAATACATAAACTGCTGTGCTATGATTAATCCGGACCAACCGGAAGATTTTTACTACATGCAGTTAAGTAATCAACTGGAAAAAGAAGATATCTTTGAATCACCAAAAAAATTACAAAAAACCTTTGAACTTGTCCAAAAAGCAGCCCGGGAACACCCAGTTAATCCTATATTTAATGAATTGGCAGGTACTATGGCAGCTGAATTAGGTGATAAAAAAGAGGCAATTGATTATCTAATGAGAAGTTATAGGATTCTCAAGGAAAATTTAACCTTAGATAATTTATTATATATTATGAATATCATTGCTGAACTGGGTGATTTTGAAAAAGTAGAAGAGATCGGAGAAAACCTCAAAGGTAATTTCAACAGCCATTCTTTTTATTTACTCCTGGCTGAGGCCAAATTCATGTTGGGCAAAAAAGAAGAGGGCTATGAAAGTCTACTAAATGCTTATGAAAGCTCTGATAATAATATTTATGTACTAAATTCTGTAATTAAGATTCTGGTCGGTAATGACTATTATACTAAGGCATTAAAATTATTAAAAGAAAACTACCATCGTCTAATGGACATAGATCCAACTGAGACAGAAGAAGAAGATATAATAATATTGATAGAAAATTCTATAAGAGACCTATTTGATATAAGATTTTCTGGTGAAACTAGGACTCAAACTCAAACCTATCTTAAATATATAGACAAGCTATTACAAATCTTTGAAAATATCCCAATGGACAGAAAAATAACGAAAAAAGAAGTAGAAAATATTAAAAATATATTACCGGACAATGAATCCTTTCCATTATTTATTGTTAAGTTATTTTATATCTTTGAAAACTATGAATGGTTATCAAACAATCGTGATATTATATTTAAAAAAGCTTCTGCCCGAGAAAAAAACATGATTAATAATTTAATGATAAATGCAGACTTTTCAGCTGGAAATTATGAAAATGTAATGGAATATAAAGACTATCTTTATAATAAAAACTTTATAAAATCTTATGATAGCGACACTATATTCTCGGTCTGGGGAAACTATCTATTAAGTCTTTACTATCTGCAAAAGGATAGAGAAATAATTAATTTTTTAATGTTTATAGATAAAAACATACCTGACGAAACTCTTCTAATTATACATAATCTATTATCAAATTCGGGTAAGATAAAGGAGGTTAAAGTATTACAGTATATTAAAAAGTTAGATAGCAACTGGGGTTTTAATATATTAGACACTTATGAAGTTGTTGATATTCAATTAACTCATCTATTTTACGATCTGGAGTTATTGGCTAATCCTGTATTTTTAAAAGAAGAAAAAAGATTAGCAAAAGAAATATTAAAAGAATATGAAAAATATAATTCTGATAACTTCATCTATCACTATGCAAGATGGCTCCTAAATAAAAGTGAAAGGAAAGATTATACCTTACAATTTAAGGATATTGTAAATAAACCAGTTAAGAAAAATTATGCTGTCCCCTTAAGGTATAGTGTAGCCTTAATGATATTAGGACCAGATTATGTACTTAATAATTCTTTTATAAGAAAAAAGGTACCCGAGGATTATCTGGAATATCTTGATACTATAGCACAAATTAAAAAAGGTGAAATCAAAGATTTAAGTCAGGTTTTTGATCAATATCCGGAACGTTCAGAAGATTTATTTATTACTTTACGGGCCATTCTTACTGAAAAAGAAATGGATAAATTATTATCTTATAATTAAAATAAAGGAGGATATATATGTTTGAAGATATGTTAAATGAAAACGACCGGGGTATTAATTCTTTAATAGAGCGAAAGTATGCAGAAAAGGAAATTGATATCAATGAAAACTTTCGTTCAAAAGAAATAAGTAAAAAATCAGGCTATAAAATAGAACGTAACGAGCCCTGTCCCTGTGGCAGTGGGAAAAAGTACAAAAAATGCTGTGCCAAAGTAAATCCTGGTATGTCCAAAGAATATTATCTGGATAAAATATCTGATTATATGGACAGCGATTATGGTGGAGCTTTAAATCAAATAAATGAAAATTTCTATCAACTTGTAAAAGAAGCTGATCAAGACTACCCTGTTGAACCTCTTTTTTCTAATTTAGCAGGATATGCTGCAGCTGCTTTAGATAAACCCAGAGAAAGCCTTTCTTATCTATTAAAATACCATCGAATTGTAAAAGAAGATATCTCCGAAGTGGTAGCCTTTTTAATTTCAAATCTGTTAATTGAATTAGAAAAATTTCAAGAAGCAGAAAAAAGAATAGAGGAATTTTTGACACACAAAAAATCACCTATTTTATATATGAAATTAGCGGAAGTTAAATTGATGCTTAACAAATATGAAGAAGGTATTAAATACTTAGAAAAAGGTTATAAAAAGTCTAATAAAAATATCAATTTACTCAATAGTATGGTTGGAATCTTAAAAGAGTATAGAAATTATAAAAAAGCATATGAACTATTAGCCGATGAATTTTACCGCTTTAATCTTTTAGATATCGATGAAAAAGAAAATCAGGCCGAACTGGCCAAAGAAATGGTAGATGATCTTTATTCAGTAGAAGAAAGGATTTCTACCAAAAAATACAAAGAATATCTTAAAGAGGTTGTAAAAGTTTTTGAAATTATTGATATAGATCAAAAGCTAACCCAGGAACAAATCGATAAATTAAAAGAACACATCGTAGAGGAAGTTGACCTCGGCTATTATTTGGAAAGATTATGTTTTTATAATAATGAATATAATTTTATTTCTACCAATGACCAGAAAATTTTAAATATCACCGAGAGAGCTGATTTAATAATCGATTCAATATTAAAAACCAATTATATAAACAAAGATTATCATAAATTGATTAAAAACTTTAAGAACGAATTTACTAAAGATATAAATAACTCAATAAACTCAGACTATTTTAAAGAATATCTATCTTATTATCTTGACAGCATATATGAATTAAATGATAAAAAAGAGATGAAAGAAGCAATTAACTTTTTAGATTCCGCTCTTGATAAAGATGCATTAAATTTGATAAGAAAATCATTAGCTATATTGAATGTTACCAGAAAAATTGCTATTTTACAGTTTATAAAAGAAATTAATGAGGAAAATAATTTGGTTAACAACCAAAAAATAATTGATGCCCAGTTAACACTATTACTTGATACTGTAATGGAAGATGGTAAACCTCGTGTCAATGAGGAGCGTTTGGAAAATATAAAAAAATACCTAGAAGAATTTCAAAACTACAATACTGATACTTTTTCCTACCATTATGCTAAATGGTTTCTAGCTAAAGCAAGAGAAGAAAAACCAGAAAAAGATATAGAGGATATAGTAGAATATCCAGCCGGTAGTGGGGAATCAAGATACATAAAGTATCTCGCGATTATAAGGTTTGTTGATCCCAATATTATCCTTAATAATCCGCCTGAAAAAGACAAACTAATCAGTAATGAAGACTTCTCATTTTTTGAGATGCTGGCTAAATTTAAAAAGGGAGATCTTAATGATATAAACGAGGCAGAAGAAATATATTCTGAATCCTTTGAGATGATCATTAGGTCATTAATCACAATAATGGAACAACCGGAAGTTATTGATTTGGTCAAGAACTCTATCAGAATGGATAATCTCCATAAATTTATTAATACAGATTAAAAATAGTTAAACCGGGGCTGGCTTAAACCAGTCCTTTTTGCTTTGAATAGATAAATAACTACTCATCATTGATATTATAACCATTAATAGATATAATAATGTAAAGGATTTTAATAAAAAATTAGGAGAAAAATATTATGGCACAAAACCAATACATGCAGGTTAAGGATACTTTATCCGAAGCCGTGCTGCTAAAAAAGAATAATAAGTATAATGAAGCCAAAAATCTATTACGAGAGGCCTTAAATAAATATCCTGATAATAGATATCTTAAATCCAGCCTGGCTGATACCTTGAGCAGAACCGGTGAACTAGAAGAGGCCTTACAGCTAGCTGATGAAGTACTTAACCAAAAACCGGGTGATGCACGGGCCTTAATTGTCAAGGGTAATGTCAACTTCTATAAAAGAGACTATGAAAAAGCCCTGGAGTTCTTTGAACAGGCCCGGCAAAATAATGAAAGTAATTATCTAATCTCTCGTATCATAAGAACATATATTAGATTAAAAGAATATGATAATGCCTTAAACATCTGCCAGAAAAAGCTGGATGAAGAACCGGATAACACTTCTTTCCAAAAATTAATGGGCAGTATTTATGAGAAGATGGGTGAAACCGAGATGGCAGCCCAGTATTATGACCAATACTTAGATGAAAATCCCGAAGATGAATTTGCCTATAAAGAAAAGCTCAAATTAAAGATGAAAGATAAGGAACCTGCCCAGGCTGTAAAAGAATTAAAGACAATGTTAAAAGTAGGCAGTCGTTCTGATAATGTCTTCTTACACCATCTGCTGGCCGAAAAATTAGAAAAGTTAGATCGATATGAGGAAGCCTTTGCCCAGTATGAAAAATCACTAGAAATTGAACCGGGCAATGATTTTGCCATCAAACAGGCCGGTTTCAGCCTATATAAAATGGGGGATAATGAAAAGGCCTTAGATTACTTAAAAGAAGCCTTTCGCAATGATCCCTCTGATTATTACGTAAAATCAACTCTGGTCAGCATCTTTAAAAAGACGGATCGGATCAAGGAAGGTATTGACTTTTTTAAAGAAATTATCAACAATAACCAGGGTTTTAACAAGCTCTGGGGTACTGTTAAAAAATTGAGTAAAGAGTTGGGTGATAAACAAGATGAAGATTAAAGACCTAGTAGAAGTTAAAGATGTAAGAACCGTTGTCCAGATGGCCGATATCAAGGACCCTCAACTGAGGGACTTCTTAACTGAAAGTTTTGTGATTACCGATGAAGTGGAAAAGGTAATGCTTTCTTTTTTCAATGACTTACTCAATAACAACGGTAAAGGCTACTTTCTGGAAGGTAACTTCGGTTCCGGTAAATCTCACCTCTTAAGTGTCTTAAGCCTTTTATTGGACTATGAGAAGTCCTGGCAGCATATCCTAAGCCAGCAGGATCGTTCTGAGCGACTGGATGATTTTTACGAAAATATAAAAGATAAAAACTACATAACTATTAATCTTTCTTTAGTCGAACATAGTAATAAGGAATACCTAGAAGAGATCGTCATGGATGAAATCACCAAATTTATCAATCAAGATAAAACATTAAGCGATTTTAATCTAAAGGGAGAAAAAGAATTTATAGATAAGATCTCTAATATTATCAAAGATGAACACCAAAATAAACTCAACAGCTTTTTAAGAGAAAATAATCTTGAGGAAGATGAACTTTTTACACCAGGAAATTTATACCTAATTGAAAAGTTACTCAACAGATTGAATCTTCCTTACCGCTTCAGCTACAATCGTCAGCAGATCTTTGACCAAATCTCTGATATTTTAGATAAAGATAAATATGATGGATTGGTTATCTTAATCGATGAACTTTCCGAATTTTTAAGATCCAAACCGGACGGACGCCGCTTTAATGAAGATATTAGGTTCTTACAGTTCTTAGGAGAGTTTGCCAACCGCAAACCGACCTGGATCTTAGCAACCTTACAGGAAGAGATTGAAAAAACCGGTGAAACAACTCCTGAAGCCTTTAATAAGATCAAGGACCGTTACCCAACCCGTTTTTATCTAACCGGCCAGCACATTAAAGAACTGATCCATAAAAGGTTGATCAAGGTTAAGGAAGATAAGATAGAAGATGTAAAAGAAATTTATCAGGACTATAAGAATTCCTTTCCTGAAACCAACTTCACAGAAGAGGACTTTCTAAAGGTTTACCCGGTCCATCCCAACGCGATTGATCTATTGGATAACCTGAAACCACTTTTCTCCCAGCATAGGGGTATTATCGACTTTATCCATTACCGTCTTAAAGGTGATGAGAGCAGAGATATTAAAGGCATGATGGAGGCAGATGCAGCTCAACTTTTAACCGCTGATAAAATATTCGACCATTTTGTCGGTAGAATTAGAGAGATGATGGAGACCAATCCTTTCTATACCAAGGTATATAAGTACTATAAACAGGAAATTGATTCTCTTTTGGATTCGGAAGAAAAAGCAGTTGGTTTAAAGTTGATCAAGCTTTTAATCCTCTTTGCAATTTCACCTATCAATAAAAGATATAATGTAAAAGAGATCTCCAACATGCTCTTTGTCAAGATTACCGATTTAGAACCATCTGTAAATTATGAATACATAGAGGATATCTTAAACAGGCTTTATCAGCACGGCGCCTATTTAGTCAAAAAAGCGGGTGATAAAAAGAAACAAAACCAGTACTTTATCGACTTAGAAGCAGACGTTAACTTAATCATCAAAAGAAGGACAGAGTATATAAAGTCCAATCTTTTTGCCAATGATAAAAGGATCTTTACCAAACTCGGCCAGCAGGTACAGGAAAAGTTTTTACCACTGAACAACCTCTTTCAAAACTCCCGCCAGAAAAGGTCCATTACCTGGCAGAATACAGAACGAAACGGCTTTCTATACTTCCTGCCTGTCAAAGATATCTCAATTGATAATATTAAAAAGACAGCTAATCGTTTAACTGAAGATGAAGAAGACTTCATGTTAATAATAAATTATGCCCTTGATGTAAAGGAAGATAAGAAGTACTTAAATGATATATTATTACCCGAACTAAGTGAAGAAGAGAAAAAGGCCTTTATCTTCTGGTTCCCGGCCGAACTAACCGATAAGGAGTTCTTAAAAGATGCCTTAGCCAAGATCATCTTAAAAGAAAAGTATGAAAAGGATAGTTCTGATACCGGGAAAAAGGTTAAAACTCAGTTAAGTAATTTGATAAAAGAAGAAAAGGACAGGATCAGTAAGATCTTCCGTGATGCCTATTTTAACGGCAAGGTTATTAACGGCTTTAATGAAAAATTATTAGAACTTGATAATATCGGTTTTTTACCTTTTCAGAGGTTTTTAGATAAAATTGTATCAAACCTTTTAGAAAACCGCTATCCCGACCATAAAAAGATATCCCCCTATAAGTCATACTTAACCACAGAACGGCTAGATGAAGTTCTAGACCAGTTTATCAGTCAAGGGGATGTAGATGACTTAAAGGAGATAAGCGGCCGTGTATTAAGCGTTATAGACTCCTTTATGAAACCAATGGGACTTATCAAAAAGAGAAAAAATGGGGTTAGATTAACCATCGATCCCGGTAAAAACGATCTAATCAAAAGGGTATTTCACTTATTAGAAGAAGAGAAAACAGCTGTGGACGAAGTCTACTGGCAGTTAAGAAAGGGCAGTTATGGTTTAACCAAGACCCAGTTCAAATTACTTATCTATTCCCTACTTTATTCCGGCTATTTAACCGCCTATAGTGCTAACAAAAAGATCAGCCTTAATAACTTAAATGCCCGTAACTTTAACCGGATAAAATATATCGGTTACGGGGAGTTAATAGATGATGAATTTCAGGTTATCTTAAGTAAATGTTCCTTACTTCCACCCCGTTACCGTAAAAAACACTTTTCTTTACCTTTACAGCAGGATATCTGGGACCATCTAATCGATAAGAAAAAAGAGCTGAAAGACGATATAGATAATATGAAGTATCAGATTGAAAGGCTTAAAAATGACAGTAACTTTGCGAACTTTAACCTGGGACAGATCGATAACTACCTAAATAAAATTGATGACCTTTTATCTGAAATAATGGTCAGTTATTCCTCAGAAGAAGGTTTAGAAAGGTTTGCTTCTAAGTACAGGAATATGCCCAATATAGAAAAGTACTTAGAAAAGACTGAACAGGTCAAATACTTTTTAGATAATAATCTGGCTGACTACCGTAATATGGTCAACTACCTTAACCATGAGAATCTAACCATACCTGATGTAGATAGATACGAAAAGTTAAGGAACTTTAAAAACAACCTCTTATCTTCCTTAAATGATAGTTCTGTCATTTATGATGAGGATTTCTTTGCAGAGCTTAAAAATAAGTTCTCTGAATTTAAACAAGAATATATTGATATTTACCAAAAAGAACACAACCAGCAGAAAGGATCAGATCGTTTTAAACCGATTGAAAACATTAAAGAGAAAAGGGGCTATAAGCTGCTGGAATCCCTATCAAGTATTGAACTGATCTCTGTTAAAGATGATCTGGTTAAAGTTAAAAGAAAAATCACCCAGGCTTTAAGTAAAAGGTGTACAAGAAATTCTTATACCCGCTTACAGGATGTACCAGTCTGTGAATGCGGCTTTCAACTGGGGGAGAAAGTTGATCTACCATCCAAAAAGGAAATACAAAAGATCATCGATAACGGAGTAAGACAGTATATCAACAAGTTAAAAACACCTGAATATAAAGAAAAAATTGAAGTCTATCTTGATAACATGGAAGCGGCCGGCAATAAACGCTTTGCCAGCCCGATTAGAAACCTGATCAATGTTAAAATTGATGAAGATATCTATAATAAATTAGATGATATCTTAAATAGAAATGTAATTAAAAGGATTAACACTGCCTTATCCGGTGATGTTTCCCTGGTAGAAAGGGATCTAGATGACCTCTATGAGAACTTAATAAACAGGAGCTTTTCTCCCACCCAGATTAGAGAAATATTTAAAGACTGGCTGGAAGGCAGCAGTGGGGTAGGAGAAAAAACCTATATTAAGGTTAAAGGCAACCTTGACCAAAGATTACAACAAACTGAGTCTAAGGAAAAAGGAGAAGTATTAAAAAGCTATATCAACCAAAATTATCCCGAACTGAACCTACTTATCCAAAACACCGATATTAATGTCTTTATAAAACTCTTTGCAGTAGTTGCCTGGCGGGAAATCTATAAAATAGATAATTCCCTGGATAACTTGATAACCGAAATAATACCTGAAAATAGTACGGTGTTGATGGAGGAATTAAAGAGGAACACAGGTATTGAAGCCTCTTTACAAGAAATGTATGAAAACCTCTATACTGAACAAACCAATCTTGATGTTAAAAAAGAAATATCTAAAAAGGTTGATGCCTTAGATCTATCCAGACCATTAATGGATATTATCTCACCGGCCAATATCAAAGAGGTAATAGAGGCCATAAAGTCAGAAAAATTATCGGAGAAATTGATCAATAAGATTTTGATTCAATTCGTAAATATCATAGAAAATATCCACCTTGATTATCAAGAAAAAGAATCATTAAAAAAAGAAGCTGAAGATATAAAAGAACAAATCAATCAGGGACCACTATCTGAATACAAAAAAACATCTCTCGCAGTTATAGCTAATTACCTGTCATTAGAAAAAAGCTTTAGTTACCTAGATTCAAAAGAAAACATCAACGATATCAAAGGCTGGAAAGATGTCTATGTAAACCATCTGGCTGATTTAGAGTATAATTACTTTAAATTAGATAGACTATCCAAACAAATTAATATTGAGGATAGGATCCCCAAATCAATTAAATATAAAAAGGTAAAACAGACCATTAATAATTACCAGAAACTATTTACTAACTTCCATGACAGCCGAGATATTATGGGAGAAGACTATGAAAGGTTCATGGGTAATAACTTAATCTATCTCTTAAAAGACAAGTATCCCTCTTTAATAAAGAAAATGAATGTGAACAAAGGTTACTGTATACTCTTAGATGGGATGAGATGGGACCTCTGGAAGTTAATAAAAAGACAGATTTCTGATGAACTCGCCTTAAGAATTATTGATGAAAATTCCCTGTTTGCCCTCAATCCAACTAATACCGAAACACAACTGGAGGCTCTAAACAAAGCCGGCTTAGAAATAAACGTTCAAGAACAAAACAAAGTATTAAACAAATTGAATTCTCTTAATAATAACACAGAAAAATGTCAAGAAATCATCAGGTTTTCCTATATAGATAATAAAGTGCACAGTTTCAAAGAAGATTATATTAGCTTCATCGAAGAAATCCAGTTCCAGACCAGAAACCGCCTCATACCATTTTTAGAAAAGGTTGAATCAAAAAGCGGTATCCTAATCTTTTCCGATCACGGCTATAAAATTAACCATAACTTCAAACAGGAAGAGAAATATGAAGAGCCCCGTTATCTACACGGTGGAAAATCATTTCATGAGATTATAGTACCCTGGGCCTTTATCTATAAACCATAAAGCAATTATACAATACTATTTGGAGAAGAAGGTGAAAAAAATTAAAACTTTAAAAGAACATGAGCAGGAATTAATCAAAAATTTAACAACCGACGGCTGGAAGGCTAAAGCCCAAGATTTAGAATATAAGGATGAACTTTACTGTGTAAGGGCCAAAAAGAAGACATTTTTCATCTTTAATCGGGTCCATATTTATGTCTTATTAAAGGAAGTTACAGAAGATAATCTAGAAGAACTTATTGACCTCATAAAAGATAACTTCCTTAACTACCATGCAATCTGGCTGGCAGCCGACTTTTTTTCAGAGAAAGTCCAGGCTTTTGCCCGCACTAAACAACAGATCGGTTTATTAAAGATAGAAGTGAAATAAGAAAAAACAAAAGGAATGGTATCCATGTTATTACATAAAGAAAGACAGTTAATAACTGAACATGGCAAAAAGTTAATTGAAAAAGGTTTGACCAAAGGGACAGGCGGTAATTTAAGTATCTATAATCGAAAAGAAGGCTTAATTGCCATCTCACCCTCTGGGATTCCTTATGAAGAAATTAAATTAAAAGATATCGTGATAATAGATTTAGAAGGAAATATTATTGAAGGGGATCAAAAACCATCTTCAGAAAAAGAACTACACCGTCTATTATACCAAAAAAGAGAAGATATAAACTCAATTATACATACCCATCCCATTTATTCAACAACTATATCATGTCTAAACCAAGAAATACCGTCGGTCCATTATTTAGTAGCCTACTCTGGTGATAAAGTACCCTGTGCTAAGTATGCTACCTTTGGCAGTAAAAAATTGGCCAAAAATGTCTATAAAGCGATGGGAAAAGAATATAAAGCCTGTTTAATGGCCAACCACGGCTTAATTACAGCCGGTTATAATATAAAAGAAGCCTTAGAGATCTCAACTATGATAGAATTTACAGCTGAATTATATTACAGAACAAAAGCTATGGGGGAACCTAAAATATTAAACAAAAAACAAATGAATCAAGTGTTAAATAAATTTGATGATTATAGAAATTAAAGTTTAAAAATTT
>CAZGMM010000082.1:0-4213 GCA_964526845.1 uncultured Halanaerobiales bacterium
CCTTCATAAATATACTCGCTCTCTAGTATTTCTTCTTTATATTTATCCATAATTTATACTCACCTCTCTGCTTGTTAAATCACTATCTATTTTAACACCTTAGAGCAATTAAAAAAAGCCCATTCCCGTAATTTAGGAATGAGCGTTTTTTTCATTATATTTTAACTACTTATACTCTTTACCTCTATCTAAAGCCTTCACATTCATATCAATCAGGTCCTGGTTGCGGGCAGAGAGAACATCTTCTAGAGACTTTTTGACAGTATCCGGTTTTACTATATCTTTTTCCTCTAAGTACGATCCGAGCATTACCATATTAGCTACTCGGGAATTACCGAGCTCATTTGCTATTTTATTTGCCGGTACTTTAATAACTTTTACATCTTCTCTTTCAACTTCTTTTTCGATAAGTGAACTGTTCATAAAGACAGTCCCTCCACTTTTTACCTTGGGTAAAAATTTATCGAGTGAGGGTAAGTTCATTACTATAATAGTATCCGGTTTTGAAGACATCGGTGATGGTATCTTTTTATCTGAAACTATAACGGTACAGTTGGCTGTACCACCTCTCATTTCTGGACCATAGGATGGCATCCAGGAAACTTCTTTATCTTCTTTCATTCCCGCATAAGAAAGCAGTTTACCCATTAACATGATACCTTGACCACCAAAACCGGCCATAATAATTTCTTCATTCATCTTACTCCACCCCCTCAGGTGATTTTAATTCGCCCAGGGGATAAGTTTCGATCATATTATTTTTCAACCATTCAATTGCATCCTGTGGTTTCATACCCCAGTTAGTAGGACAGGTCGACAATACCTCGACCAGAGCAAAGCCTTCTCCATCTAACTGCATTTGAAAGGCTTTTTTAATCGCTTTTTTAGCCTGTCTAATATGCTTTGGATCATGGACAGATACCCTGGCGATATAAGCTGAACCATCTAATTCGGTTAACATTTCTGACATTTTAATGGGGTGGCCTGCTTCCTTTATATCTCTACCATAGGGAGAAGTAGTTGTCTTTTGGCCTTCTAGAGAAGTAGGGGCCATTTGACCACCGGTCATACCATAAATGGCATTATTAACAAAGATAGTACTGATTAATTCTCCCCGGTTAGCAGCATGTACAGCTTCTGCAGTACCGATTGAAGCTAAGTCACCATCACCCTGATAGGTGAAAACGAATTTATCGGGATGGACCCTCTTAATACCGGTTGCAACGGCGGGAGCCCTTCCGTGTGCTGCTTCATGCATATCAACATTAAAATATTCATAAGCAAGCACTGAACAACCAACAGGGGCAACTCCAATAGTATCTTCTCTTAAATCAAGTTCATCAATAACCTCAGCTACAATTCTATGAATTATCCCATGTGTACAGCCCGGGCAATAATGAAATGGTTTATCAGTTAAAGCATCTGGATAGCCTGCTACTTGTTTCATTATTTTTCACCCCCGATTTTTTCTATTTCTTCTACAATCTCTTCGGGTGAAGGTACGACTCCACCAGTTCTGCCGTAGAAATGAACTGGCTTTTTACCATTAACAGCTAAGCGAACATCTTCAACCATCTGTCCGGTACTCATTTCAACTGCTAAGAAGTTATCAACCCTATCGGCAGTTTCATTTATAATATCAGTTGGGAATGGGAACAATGTGATCGGTCTGATCATTCCCACTTTGTGACCATCTTTACGGGCCATTTCAATTGCCCTTGATGCGATACGGGCGGTTGTACCATAGGCCACAATAATTGTATCTGCATCAAAGGTGTAAAGTTCTTCATATCTTACTTCTTCTTCTTTCATTTTGTCATATTTAGCTTTTAACTTCATATTATGGTCTTCTAAATCCTGAGGATCTAAGGCAAGAGAATTGATTACATTTGGCTCTCTACCTTTGGCACCATCAGTAGCCCATTCCTTTTTAGGTAAATCATCCGGATCAACCGGGTCTTTAAATTCAACCGGTTCCATCATCTGTCCGATAATTCCATCTCCCACTAAAAGTACAGGATTTCTATACTTATCAGCCAAGTCAAAGGCTAACATAGTTAAATCAACCGCTTCCTGGACAGAACTAGGAGCTAGGACAGCTAAATGGAAATCACCGTGGGCCATACCCTTGGTAGCCTGAAAATAGTCTGCCTGAGAAGGCTGGATCGAACCTAAACCGGGTCCTCCCCGCATAATATTAATAATTACTGCAGGTAATTCAGCTCCTGCAATATAGGAAATACCTTCTGCTTTTAAACTGATTCCAGGAGAGGATGAAGAGGTTAATACTCTTGCTCCTGCTCCGGCAGCTCCGTAAATCATGTTACTGGCTGCAACTTCACTTTCTGCCTGTAGAAATGTTCCACCAACTTCCGGGAACTTCCTTGCCAGATAGGCCGGCAATTCACTTTGGGGAGTTATTGGATAGCCAAAAAAGTAGCGGCAGCCGGCTCTAATGGCCGCTTCAGCTATCGCTTCATTCCCCTTCATTAAAGTTTTTTCACCCATATATTTAATTAATCCCCCTTTTTGTTATTCTTCTTTATACACTGATATAACAACATCAGGACACATAGTTGCACACATGCCACAGCTGATACATTCATCCTGTTCTTTTACCTGGGCATAGTGGTATCCGTGACTGTTAATATCATCTGCCATGCTTATTATACTAACGGGACATACACTTACACAAAGTTCACATCCCTTACATCTCTCTATATCAAATTCAACATTTTTATGTTTTTCTTTTTCCATCCAGACACCCCCTTAGTAGTTCTTTGCCTTTTCAATTCCGGATAATACTCGATAAGCACCGGCCGCCAGGGCTTCTAATTCTTCTTCACCTGCAAATACTTTGACAGGTGCAAAATGTCTGACCCTATTTTCAATCAGATGCACAAAACGATCTGAATAGGCAATACCACCGGTTAAGATTATTACTTCACAGTTACCACTTAACACGGCAGCCATACCTCCGATTTCTTTTGCTACCTGATAAGCCATTGCTTCAAATATTAATTGAGCTTTTTCATCTCCTTGATCAATTCTGTTTTCAACTTCCAGCATATTACTTGTATCTAGATAGGCTGCCACTCCACCTTTACCAATCAACTTTTTCTTTATATCTTCTTTTTCATATTCACCTGAGAAACACATCTCAAATAGATCATAGCTTGGTACTCCACCACTGCGGTTTGGGCTAAAGGGTCCATCACCACTTAAGGCATTATTCACATCGATAATTTTACCCTTTTTATGAGCACCAACTGAAATTCCCCCACCTAGGTGGGCAACTATTAGATTGATATCTTCATACTCTTTATTGACTATTTCGGAATATTTTCTGGCAACTGCTTTTTGATTTAAGGCATGTAAGATACTTTTTCTTCTTAGTTCAGGTATTCCTGATATTTTTGCTATTTCCTGCATCTCATCTACTACGACAGGATCCACGATAAAGGCGGGACAGTCTGCCTTTTTGGCCAGGAGATCTGCCAGCAACCCTCCCAGATTGCTAGCATGTTCTCCCCTTTTAGCTTCTTTTAGATCTTCTTTCATTTTTTCATTTACGCGATAAGTACCGCCATCGATCGGTCTAAGTAATCCTCCCCGACCGACAACAGCTGCAATGTTTTTAATTTCTATATCCTCTTTTTGCAAGAATTCAAGGATATAGTTATATCTGAACTCTAATTGATCACTTATTCTCTCAAAGTTCTTTAACTCTTTTATATCGTGATCAATATTTATTTTTTTGATTTCAGTGGTCCTATTATATAATCCAAGCTTGGTCGTGGTAGACCCAGGATTTATAGTAAGGATTAACATCTCCATTATGCCACTCCTATCGAGGGATAAAGTTTCTTCTTACTTTACCAATATTATTAATTCTTTCTTCTGCCACTATATCAGCAGCTTGATAGGTTGGAATATCGTCTCTTTTACTAATTTCATATACCTTTTTAATGTTATTATAGATATTCTTTGCACGTTTGAGGGCGCGCTCTCTATCATAACCGATTAATTCATCATATACATTGATAACTCCACCTGCATTGATAACATAATCGGGGGCATAAACGATACCTCTTTCTTCTAATTCATCGCCATGTCTTTCTTCTTCTAAGACATTATTGGCTGCCCCAGCTACTATATCACAGTTTAACTGTGGAATAGTATCATCATTGATAACGGCTCCTAAGGCACAGGG
>CAZGMM010000082.1:4313-7486 GCA_964526845.1 uncultured Halanaerobiales bacterium
CCGTGGAAAACACCTAAAGCTGTTACAGGAGAAGGGTCTCCACTGGTTGATGGTAAACCGGTCACATAATCGGTTTCTTCCGCTACTATATGCATATCATCAACGGTTGTATTTACATCTTCAGCTGTAATATAGCGTCCATTTAGGCTCTGAACAAAACGGCCGTAAGCTCTCCAGAGTTCTTCGGTCTTGATTTCTTTGGGGTCTCCGATAATAACGGCTTTACCGCCGCCTAAGTTTAGACCGGCCGCAGCTGACTTATATGTCATACCCTTGGCAAGTCTTAATACATCATTTAATGCTTCTTCCTCAGTATCATAATCCCAAATTCTGGTTCCACCTAAGGCAGGACCTAAAGTAGTGTCGTGAATAGCAATAATAGCCTTTAAACCAGAAGCCTCATCATAATTAAATACAACCTGTTCGTAATCTTCTAATTCCAATCTCTTAAAAAGTTCTTCCATTAATAATCTTCCTCCCTAAATATTATTTTTATCCTCTGTCATTACCTTACCCAGTGCAATAGAATTTAATTTAGTTTCGGCTCTATCCGCCCGGGAAGTGATCACAAGAGGTACTTTAGCACCAACAACCACACTGGCAGAAGGTTGTTCTCCATAAAATACAAGTGATTTATATAGAATATTGCCAGCCTCGATATCAGGCACCAATAAAATATCTGCTTCACCGGCAACCTCACTATCAATACCTTTATGTTCAGCTGCCGCTTTACTGATCGCATTATCAAAAGCAAGAGGACCATCTACAGTTATACCCTCAATCTGTCCCCTGTCACTCATCTTAGAAAGCGAAGCTGCTTCTAACGTGGCTTCCATTGATGGATTGACCGCTTCTACTGCTGCCAGGACAGCACACTTCGGATTTTCAACACCGATCGCATGTGCCATCCGGCCTGCATTATTAATCAGATCAATCTTATCTTCTAAAGATGGACTGATATTCATGCCGCCATCGGTCATGATCACAAAACGTTCTTCTTTTTCTAGATATATCAATGTAACCAGGCTTAATATATTTTCTCCACGTAGTCCATACTGTTTGTCCAGAAGAGCTTTTAAAATAATACTGGTACTGATATGACCCTTCATCGGATAATCTGCCTTACCTTCTTTAATTAGTTGCATGGCTTTATGGGCAGATTCTTTTTTAGAAGTAGTACCAACTATTTCAACTTTATCTTTTAAACCTTTCGCCTGGGCAATCTTGTCAATCTTGGCATACTCCCCGATTAAAATCGGCTCAACTATACCTAAATTAGTAGCCTTTTCGATACTATCTATAACAACTTCATCAGCGGCTGCTACAACTGCTAATTTGAGGGGTTTAGTTTTGCTAGCTTCATCAATTAGTTCTTCAATGTTTTCTAACACTTTACTACCCCCTTATATTATGAACCGCTTTCATCATCTCGATTCTTTCTTCAACCATATGGTCAGCTGCCTCCACAGTTGTAATTCCTTTTTCGTCGGCAACTTCGAAGATTTGTAATAGTTTATTATAAATACCTTCACATTTTTTCATGGTTCTTTCTTCACTATAGCCACCGATACCAAGTTCATCTGCAACCTGAATTAGACCACCGGCATTAATTACATAATCGGGTGCGTATAAGATATCTCTTTCTTGCAGTTTATGAGCGAAATCATGGGTTTCTAATACATTATTGGCTGCCCCAGCTATAATATCACATTTTAATCTATCAATTGTATCTTCATTGATTACAGATCCGAGGGCATTTGGTGAGAAGATGTCACAATCAACATCATAGATTTCATCGGGCTCTACAATTTTAGCACCTAACTCTCTGCCTTCTTCAATATAGTCTTCATTTATATCAGTAGCTATTACTTCACAACCAGCGTCAATTAAGTGTTTAGTTAATTTGGAGCCAACTTTTCCTAATCCCTGTACTGCAACTGTAAGGCCGTCACAGTCAGCTTTTCCATATTTATACTTACAGGTTGCTTTTATACCGTGAAATACTCCATAAGCAGTTGCTATTGAAGAATCTCCACTACCACCAAATTCTTTCGGTAAAGCACCAACATAAGGAGTTTCTTTTCTTAAAATTACAAAGTCATCATAAGTGGTTCCAACATCAGTACCTGTAGAATAACGTCCGTTAAGAGTGTTGATGAACTTACCTAATGCTCTAAAGATCCCTTCACTTTTATCTTTATTGGGATCTCCCCATATAACGGTTTTACCACCGCCGAAGTCAACACCTGAAATACCAGACTTGTAGGTCATACCCTTTGAAAGGCGCAGGGCATCAATAATCATGTCCTCTTCTTTATCATAATCCCACATTCTACAACCACCGAGACTGGGGCCTAAAACAGTGTTATGTATTGCAATGATTGCTTTGAGGTTTACTTTATTGTCCTGCAGGAACATAACCTGTTCATGACCATGTTTTTCCATTTCTTTAAATAGTTCCATTAAAAATATTTCCCCCTTTAAGTAAAATTAATTTTGCCACCATATATATTATGCATATTCCGTTCCACGTAATTATTATCAGTATTATTTTTTATGAAAGTCTTTACCGACTGCAGGTATAGGATTTGTTTAAAAAGTAAAAGTTTTGCTAATATTTTCACAACTGCAAAATAAAACATGCCTGCAACTTAATGCAGGCATGTTTTTGCAGTCTTTATGCTTTTTTGTCAATCAATCTCATATTTATTGATCTTATAATAAAGGCTCCGGACGGCAATTCCCAGTATTTCAGCTGCCTCTTTTCGATTCCCCCCCGTTTCTTTTAGGGCTTTCTGGATAACCTGTTTTTCCGTTCTATTTACGATATCTTTAAGGGAATTACTATCAAGGGAATACTGGGCACCTGACTTAACGAGGTCTTCAGATTCTTCTGAAGCACCCGTGATATCCGGGATATGTTCTATTTCAATGATATCTTCATTTAAGCCTAAGTTTATCATGGCCCTACCGATAATATTTTCTAGTTCTCTTACATTACCGGGCCATTCATACTTTTTAAGATAGTTAATTGCTTCCTTGGAACAACCCTTTACAGACCGTCCATATTCCTGATTAAACTTGGTAATTATATGGTGGATTAAAAACGGTATATCTTCTTTCCTTTCCCTTAAGGGTGGGATAAAGATCGGAAAGACATTTAAACGATAATA
>CAZGMM010000082.1:7586-11540 GCA_964526845.1 uncultured Halanaerobiales bacterium
CTTTCCTTTCCCTTAAGGGTGGGATAAAGATCGGAAAGACATTTAAACGATAATATAAATCTTCCCTAAACTTACCATCTTGAATGGCTTTTTCTAGATTGATATTGGTGGCCACAATAATTCTTACATCAATATCAATCGGTCGGGTACCACCCACTCGCAAGATTTCCTTTTCCTGAATAACCCTTAAGAGTTTAGACTGTAAGTTCATGCTGATTTTTCCTATTTCATCTAAAAAGATAGTTCCCTGGTCTGCTTCTTCAAAGAGACCTTTTTTTCCACCCTTTTTAGCGCCCGTAAAGGCACCTTCTGTATAACCAAAAAGTTCACTTTCTAAGATATTGTCAGCTAAGGCAGAACAGTTTACTCGTACGAACTTCTGCTGACTGCGTTCACTATTATTATGAATAGCGTGAGCAAAAAGTTCTTTACCTGTACCGCTTTCTCCTCTTAACAGGACCGTAATCGGCGTTTTAGAGGCCTTTTCGGCCTGATTGATTACAGCCTGCATGGTGTCCGATTCACCCACAATATCCTGAAATGAATACTTGGCATTAATCTGTCTTATGATCTGTTTGGCCTGGTCTAATTCCTCGGTTAATTTTTTTATCTCGGAGACATCATGGGCAACCGCTACACTTCCCTTGAGCTCTCCATCTACTATGATTGGTGCAGCATCAACTATTACATCCTTTTTATTGGGGCCGACTTTCATCCTAACCCCTTTAACCGGTTCCTCCGTTTCTAAGACCTTGTAATGCATACTCCGTCCTTCTGCAATATCGACATTGGCCGGTTTACCTATTATATCTTCTTCTGTCAAGCCGGTTAATTTCGTATAGGCCGGGTTGATTAAAATACCTACCCCATCTTCATCAACCACACTAATCGCATCCTGTGTGGAATTAATGATGGCTTCCAGCATACTCCTGATCTCGCGTAGATTAGTGATCTCTTCTGCTAAATTTTTAACTTCCGTGATATCTCTAAACACGGCAACTGCTCCAATAATATTTTCTTCTTTGTCCTTAACAGGTACCCGGTTAGTTATAATGGTTGTTTCATGGGTATGTTGAATTTGGTTCAGTTCTGCTTCCCCGTTGGCAAGGACATGGTGCAGTCTTGTATTAGGGATTACTTCCTCGACCTTTTTATTTAATACTTCTTTTCGGTCCAGGGCAAACATATTTTCGGCCGCATCATTAAAAAGCTCAATTCGGCCGTTTTCATCTACAGAAATCAAACCATCATGGGTAGAGTTTATTATAACATTCTTTTTTCTAATTATATTTTTAAGTTCCTGAATTCTTGACTCTTTATTTTCCTTACTCATATTTTCACTCCAGCTGGAACTTAATCCCAGGGATTTTTGAGGAAGCGCTCTATTGTAAAGACCTCTTCCTCATAATCTAACTTCTCTAATTGCCCCTTTAAATCCTCTCTCACAGAGATAAATTTAATAGGCAGATTAAGTTCTTGGGCAGCTTCTTTCACGAGAGGATAACCATTTTTAACATCTTCGATGGTTGTCTCTTCCCCCAGGTTTATATTACAGATCAAATTGTCAACATCTAACTTGGAAGCTGACTCTATTTTTTCTTTCATCTTTATGATACCTTCAACATCTTCTGTAAAAGGCCTATTGGTGTTGATTACTAGATTTAATTCATAGTCAATACCCCGCACATCATCGGCAATACTGCCTAAGACAGTGGCACCGTCTTCTTCACCACCGACATCAATTACACCATAATACTCATCATTTTGTAACAGTTTTTTGATATCTGGTGTTATTATGGGTAGATCAGCATACTTTAATTCCTTGGGGTAAATTACTTCTATATCTTCTGCTTCCATTAATTCATTTTTTTCTCTGGAGCGAAAATAGGGATTAATTGTGTCCAAATCTATAACTACAACCTTATTATTATTTTCTTTAAGATGTAGTGCATAATTTAAAGAAATTTCAGTCTTACCACTTCCGAAATTTCCCGTAAAAATTGTTACTCTCTTATCAATCATTATCTTTATTGATTCCCCAATGTAGCAACCATAACAGCCTTTATCGTATGCATTCTATTTTCGGCTTCATCAAATGCCTTAGAATACTTGCTTTCAAATACTTCATCTGATACTTCCATCTCTTTTATACCGTATTCTTCATATATTTTTTGACCGTTTTCAGTATCGGTATTATGGTAAGCCGGTAAACAGTGTAAGAAGATTACATCTTCATTACCTGTATTTTCGATCATTTCCATATTAACCTGATATGGTTTTAACATTTCAATGCGTTCTGCAAACTTCTCTTCTTCCCCCATTGAAACCCATACATCTGTATAAATAGCATCAGCATCTTTAACTCCTGTTACGGGATCGTCAGTAATTTCGATGGTTGCTTTTGAATTTTTGGCCAGCTCTTTCGCTTTATCAACTAACTCTTGTTTCGGCCATAGTTCTTTAGGTGCTACAATTCTATAATTTAAGCCCATAATAGCACTACCCAACATCAGAGAGTTAGCCATATTATTGCGTCCGTCTCCTACATATACTAGATTTATGCCTTCTAATCTATCGAAGTTCTCTTCGATAGTTAAAAAGTCAGCTAAAATTTGAGTAGGATGGAACTGGTCGGTAAGTCCATTCCAGACCGGAACTCCTGCATATTCTGCTAACTGTTCCACGGTTTCATGTTTGAAACCTCTAAATTCAATACCATCATAGTATCTGCCTAAAACGCGTGCAGTATCAGCTACAGTTTCTTTTTTACCAAGCTGAATATCATTTTTGCCTAAATACTCAGGCAGGCCGCCTTCATCTTTAGCAGCTACAGAAAAAGAACACCTTGTTCTGGTGGAAGGTTTTTCAAAAATTAAGGCAATGTTTTTACCTTCCAAAGTTTTACCGGTTAGACCAGTTCTTTTTTGGTCCTTTAAGTTCTTGGCCAAGGTCAATAAATAGCTGATTTCTTCTTTCGTAAAGTCCTGTAATGATAATAAGCTTCTTCCTTTGAGATTAAATGCCATCTTATCTCCCCCATATTATTATTTTTATTTATCACACATTTCATATTATATAATATGTGAGGTAAATATTCAATAATTTTTATACAACTTTGAATATTTATTCAATTAGTTATTAAACTATTCCTTAGTCTGAAATCATCGGCTACCTTGGCTATAAACTGAGCATTGGTAGGACGGCCGATTGTTTCTGAAATACTGTAGCCAAAGTATTCGGATATCTTGTCCCTATTACCGCGCTCCCAGGCTACTTTTATAGCATGTCTGATAGCCCTTTCGACTCTACTGGCTGCTGTTGAAAAGTTTTCGGCAATTTTAGGATACAATTGTTTAGTAATAGAATTGACTAATTCCAGGTCGGTTATACTTAAATAAATAGCGTTTCTTAAATACATATAGCCCCTGATATTAGCGGGTACACCGAACTCATCTAAAAGACCGGTGATCTCTAAATTCATATTCACTTCATTGTCATTACTGTTCATCTGTTCAGCCAAACAACTTTCATAGTTAGATAAAGTATAATCTTGATCTAAGTCTTCGATCCTATTTTTAATACAGTCAAAATCAGCTGGTTTTGACATAAAGTAGTCGATTTCATATTTCTGCAGGATCTTAAGCATCTGGTCATTTAAAAAGGATGATAATACGATTATATTAATATCCTCTATTTTCTCTTCTTCTCTTAACTCATCCAAAACACTTATCCCATCTAGATAAGGTAGAATAAGATCCATAAGAATATAGTCCGGGTCCTCCTTGAAAATTAATTGCAGTCCTTCGTGTCCATCAGTGGCTGTGGCAGCACATTCGAAATTTTCTGTTTGATTTAGTTCTGTTTCGAATTTTTGACAAAATTCCTCGTCCTGGTCAATGATTAATACTTCTTTTACTTCAGTTTCCATAAAATAGATTCCTCCTATAAAGTATT
>CAZGMM010000083.1:0-11314 GCA_964526845.1 uncultured Halanaerobiales bacterium
AAAGGTGCTATTAAGCCTTATGTATTAAGGGCTTATTTAGCCGAAAATCTTAATTAATATAATAGGGGTGATACAAATGGTGTATTCTACAAAAAAAATAGTTAATGAATTTGTAACAGAAAAAAAAGTTGAAGTAGGTGAAATACCCTGTTTACAATTTTATCCTGATAATTCAAGGGACAAGTTACCTACTATCATATATTACCACGGCTGGTCTTCTAATAAAGAGTTTCAGAGATTTAAAGCAAATGTCATGGCTTCTTATGGATATCAAGTAATAGTACCTGATTCAATCCATCATGGGGAGAGAAATCCCATCAAACATGAAGAGGAAGGCATGTTAGAAAAGTACTTACTTAAGACAATTGTAACTTCTATTGAAGAAGCTCCAGTTTTAATTAATTATGTAAAAGAAATAGATAGAACAGATAAAGATAGAATAGGAATTATAGGTACTTCCATGGGTGGTTTTATTTCCTCCGGCATATTTGCCCAGCAGCAGATGTTTAAGACTTTAGTAGTACTAAATGGGGCCTGTGCCTGGCATAAGCTGGAAGCCTTTGATAAGCAGCAACATACTAACGAGTATTGGAATTACCGGAATGAATTGGTTAAGTATAATCCGGCGGACCATCTAGACCTTTTTAATGAGAGACCGGTTCTTTTACTACACGGAGACAGTGATACTTCAGTTCCAATTGAAGGTCAAAGGTATTTTTATAAAAAGGCAGTAGAACATTATGATAATAAAAACAGGATCGAGTTAGTAGAAGTTCCCAGGATGGACCACTATATAAGTACCGGCATGTGGGAAAATACAATTGCCTTTAATGAAGATTATCTAAAATGATAAGGAGAGGGTTCTTTTATGCCAGCTAATGGTATTGCTACCGGTATAATTAATTTAATATTATTCCTAATAGTTATAATAGCAAGGCGTTTAATCTCAAAAGAAGGAATAAATACATTTTTAATAAGTCGGCCGCGGAAAAGATGGAAGCTATTTTGGGAAGGCTGTCTAGTTGGATTTATCCTGATTTTAGTATATGTTTTTTTAACGGTACTATTGGGAGTAGGAGAGTTAACTATTAGTTTAAACCTTACTTCAGATTTTATCTTTATATTTCTTTCTTATTTATTCGGCTTTGCAGCTGTTTCCTTATTTGAAGAGTCACTATTTAGAGACTATATATTACTCAAATTTAAAAATAAATTTTCTGCCTCAGAAGCAGTCTTCATATCTTCCTTACTGTTCGGATTAATTCATATAATAAGCTATATCACGGTCGGTTCGATTGCAATTTTAGGGCTGTTAAACGCTTTTTTAATTGGAGTACTGCTATCGATAATCGTGATAGCAACTCATTCCATACTCTGGCCCCTGGGCTTTCATATGGTTTGGAATTTAACCCAAACAATCTTTTTAATCGAAAGGTCCAGCGGGATTAATTTAAGGATAGATAAGGGTATCTTGGCGGGAGCTGATATGGTCCCAGAAGCCGGAATAATTGTGACACTTGTTTTGATCATATTAGCGGTCTATATGCTTAATAGATTCGACTGTGCCCATATTATGCCGAAGTCAATAGGAAAAGGCTGAGAGTCTTAGATGATAATAACCAGGTATGGTTATCAAATTAAATTTTATTTTTAAAAAGTAGATATCTTAAAGAATAATTAAGATGAAAACCGGGGCTATTTGCTTAAAATTAAAGGGGGTATTAAGATTGACCGAAAAAGATAAGATGTTAAACGGTGAGTTCTATGATTCCATGGATACTGAGCTGGTAACGGATAGAATGGAAGCCCGTAAACTATTATATAGCTTTAATAATTCAAAACCTTCGGACGGTATCCGTAGAAAAGAGACCATTAAACAACTTTTTGGAAAAACAGGTTCAAAATTATATGTAGAACCCCCATTCCAATGTGACTATGGCTATAATATTGAAGTAGGAGAAAACTTCTATGCTAACTTTGACTGTGTAATACTTGACGTAAATAAAGTGATCATGGGTGATGATGTCCAGCTAGGACCGGGTGTACATATATACACAGCAGTTCATCCTACCGATCCTGAAGAAAGAATGTCAAAAACCGAATATGGTGAAGAGATAGAAATTGGTAATAATGTCTGGATTGGGGGAGGCGCCATCATCTGTCCGGGAGTTAAAATCGGTTCGAATACTACTATTGGAGCCGGAAGTGTAGTGACAAAAGATATTCCGGAAAATGTTCTGGCGGTTGGTAACCCCTGTCAAGTTATCAAAAAATTCGATTAGGAGAATAAAGCATGAGCGAAAAAGAAGTTATAGAGCTTTCTGATAAGGTCTATACAAGAAAAATATTAAAAAATGAGTTTGAAAAGATCGGATTAAGACCAGGGATGGATGTATTGGTTCATTCTTCCCTCAGTAAGATAGGGTGGGTAACCGGGGGAGCGGTTTCGGTCATACAGGCTTTAATGGATGTAATAACCAAGGAGGGCAATATTGTAATGCCGGCCCATTCCGGAGATTACTCAGATCCCACGAACTGGTCTAATCCTCCGGTACCTGAGGAATGGATAGAAGATATCAAGGAGAATATGCCCGCTTTTAGAAAAGCAGTAACTCCGACCAGAGGAATCGGTATTATACCTGAAATCTTTAGGACTTTTTCGGATGTAAAGAGAAGTTACCACCCCTGTTTTTCTTTTACTGCCTGGGGTAAAGAGGCTGACTATATAACCAAGGACCACAGCTTAGATTATGGTTTGGGAGATGATTCACCTTTAGGTAAGTTTTACGAACTGGATGGATATATATTATTGATTGGTGTGGATTATGACAGGAATACTTCCTTTCATTTATCTGAGATAAGGTCGGGTGTAAGAGAAGTATTTAAAAATGGGGCACCGATACTTGTGAAGGATGAAAGGGTCTGGAAAGAGTTCAAAGATATAGAGTTTGATTCAGATGTATTCAATAAAATTGGTAAAGATTTTGAAAAAGAAAGAGACATAATAACAGGGAAAATTGGTTTAGCCAAATCCAAATTATTTAACCAGCGGGACGCAGTTGATTTTGCAGAAAAATGGTTAATAGAAAATGATTAATATTATAGAGGAGGTAGCAGTAGATGGCGGTTAAAAAAATATATCAATTAGGTAGTGAAGTACTTAGAAAAAAATCTAAAGAGGTAGAGAACTTTGATGATGAACTAAAAGAAAAAGTGCAGGATTTAAAAGATACCCTATTAAACTTTCAAAAAGAATATGGAATAGGACGGGCGATAGCAGCAACTCAGATTGGTTACCATCAAAAAATCGTTTATTACAATAAAGGTGATGAAAAATTACTGATGGTTAACCCCGAAATCATCGAAAAAAGTGATGAACAGTTTGCAGTGTGGGACAGCTGTTTTAGTTTTAGGGTAGCCTTTTTTGTTAAAATAAAAAGGGCCAAAAAGATAAAAGTGAAGTATCAGGATATCAATGGCAAGGAATACATCGAAGACTTTATAGGAGATCTATCAGAATTATTTCAGCATGAAATAGACCACTTACACGGGATCCTTGCAACAGACCATCTGGAAGATAATAAAAATATCATAATGAGGGAAATCTGGGAAGAAAAGTATAGATAGGGAGGTTCTAAGTATGGAATTTAATTATAAGGCAATTGGATATGTGCACAGCCCTCATCAGGAGGCCCACGGCACACCTATCCAGACCGGGGCAGCTAAAGATATTGAAGCAGAAATAGAACTACTGCCTGAATATAGGGATGGCTTAATGGATCTAGAAGGTTTTTCTCATATCATCTTACTTTACCACTGTCATAAGGCTGGCAAGACGGAACTATTAAGAAAACCCTTTATGGATAATAAAAAGCACGGCATATTTGCAATCAGGGCTCCCAGTCGGCCCAATCCAATTGGACTATCTATCGTTAGATTAGTTGCCATTAAAGACCATATTTTGAGGATAAAAGATGTAGATATTATTGATGGTACCCCGATCTTAGATATTAAACCCTATGTACCCGAGGTTGATACAAAAGAAGTGACAAAGATAGGCTGGCTCGAGAAAAATGTTCACAAGATGGAAGAAGAAAGAGATGACGGTCGATTTTTGCATGAAAAGGATGGAGAAGATGATAGAAAAGAATAATATTATTATTAGAACTATCAAAGAAAAAGATCTAGATACTCTCAGCCAGTGGGAAACACCAGAAAACAGAGGGCGGTATCAGGAGTTTCATTTCCGCTCAAGAGTAGAGATGGAAAAGAAGTTCAACGAAAACGGCTATATTTCGGATGAACTTCAGGTCCTACTGAAAAAGAATATTTTAACAAAAAGGAAGTATAAAAATGTCTGAGTATCAAATACGGGAATATAGAAAAGAAGACGAATTAGAATGGCTTGATTTACATGCCAGTGTGATGGTTGATTCCGATGCCTGGTGGACGGTTATTCATGAAAAGCCTGAATATGAAAATGAAATAATCGATCTAGTGGTAGAAAAAGAAAATAAGATAGTTGGTTTTATTACTACTGAAATAAACTCGGATGTAATTGATTTTGTAAAAGGAGATTATGGTTTCGTCTGGGAGTTTGGAGTCCATAGAAATCACCGCGGTAAAGGTCTTGGTGAGAGGTTAATTAATAAAACCCATCAATTAATGAATAAAAAATATAATATTAATAAGAGCATCTGGTTTTCTCAAGATGAAAGAGCCCAAGCATATTATGAAAAACTGGACATGCAAGAGATCGAAAGACACTGGCAGTTTTCTGTTAAACCAGATAAAAAGTTAAAGCAAAAATTATTAGAAAAAGGCTTTAACTGCTGGAACATGAGAGGGGAATGTAAAGTAGAAAATTTCGCAAAGGTAAAAGATAATTTTGAACTTATTGAAGATGATGATGCCTTAAAACCCCGACTTTGTATTGGCTATAGTTATACTCCGACTGCAAAGGAGGAATAGATGGATAAAATAATATATTATAAAGATAAAAATATAGACGAAGTTGTTGAATTGTTTTTAGATGTCTTTGAAAATGAACCCTGGAATGATAACTGGCCTTCTAAACAAAAAGCAAAAAATTATTTAGAGGAGATTATAAATACTCCTGGCTTTATTGGTTATTTAAAGTATAAAGGGGAAAAGTTGGCGGGAGTCCTCTTCGGACATATTGTTAAATGGTGGGAAGGTGACGAATATTTTATAAAAGAGTTTTTCATAGAAAGGAAATTACAGGGTGAAGGTATCGGCAGTAAAATGATGGAACAGTTAAAAACCGATTTAAAAAATAAAGATGTACATACCATGATACTTTTAACTGAAAACCATGCACCTGCAGCTCAGTTTTACCAAAAAAGAGGGTTTAAAGTAAGTCCCCATACCGTTTTCATGTTTAAAAATATTTAATAATTAAGAAGGGATTAACTATGGATGGTAAGTATCTAAAGATCAATATGGGAATATCTAATTCCTATCTCATCAAAGGAGAAGAAGGTTATCTTTTAGTTGATGCAGGTGTGGAAGGTAAAGTAGATAAATTAAAAAGCGAAATGGATGAACATGATATTGAATTTGGAGATATTATATTGATCATAATTACTCATGTACATTATGATCATATTGGCAGTCTAAAGGAAATCAAAGAAAAAACAGAAGCGCCTGTTTTAGTGCATGAATCAGAAGCAGATTTACTTAAAAGTGGTGAAAGCTACTTCCCGGCCGGTAATAACTGGATTGGTAAAATTATTTCTAACTTTGCCCAGTCTAATCTGAATAAGCCAAATACATTTGAACCGATCAAGCCGGATATTGAAATGAAAGAATATTATAACCTCCAGGGTTTCGGTTTTGAAGGAGAGATAATCCATACGCCCGGACATTCGGCCGGCTCAATAACAGTAATTATAGAAAACAGGCACTGTTTTACCGGAGATACTATGTTCAGCTTAGTTCCCTTTACAGTTAATCCTCCTTTTGCTGATAATCCAGAAGAATTATATAAAAGCTGGGAGAAGATAGCTGCCTATGACTGCTGGTTTTTTTATCCCGGCCACGGTTATATGTTCTCCCGTAATAAATTTATGGGTTCCTTGAATAGAAAGAGGAAGGAATATAAGAAAAAATAGATAAGGATGTGTTTCTATTTGAAAACATATGTATTAATCTATGAGACTTTTGTCCAGTTTGAAGTTGTTTTAACAAATTATTTTATGAAGACTAAGGGTGAAATAATAACTGTTGGTTTAGATGATAGGGAAGTTACTTCCTGGGAAGGATTTAAAACAGTCCCCCATGTGACTATTGATGAGGTTGACCCTGATGAAGTAGACTTGTTTGTTATCCCGGGCGGGGAACCGGATAAATTATTTGAGAGTGTAAAATTGCTAAATTTAATAAAAGAATTATATGATCAGGATAAGGTATTAGCTGCAATCTGTGCAGCCCCACTTCATCTGGCTCGAGCAGATGTTTTAAATGACCATAAATATACTACAACCTTACCTTTAGATGAATTTGATAGCTTCAGTCAAGATAATTTTCAAAATGATAATGTAGTTGTTGATAGGAATATAATTACCGCGAAAGCAGCCGGTTATGTGGATTTTGCCCTAGAAATCGGCAAGAAAATGGATATTTTTGCAGATGAAGAAGATTATCAAGAAACAGTGGAATACTTTAAACACTATAATCAAAAGTAATTACCAGAGGTGGTTTTTTATGAAGTTAGAAAATATCGGACTTGTTTTAGAAGGTGGTGGCATGAGAGGAGCATATACAGCAGGTGTATTAGACTATCTCATGCAGCAGGAAGTAAAGTTCCCCTATGTGATAGGTGTATCGGCCGGGGCAAATAATGGGGCTGACTATGTAGCGGGACAGCGAGATAGAAATAAAAGGGTCTTCGTTGATTTAGTAGAAGATGAAAGATACTGTGGCTTTAAGAATTTGATTAGAGATGGTAGTTACTTTGATATGGACTTTTTATTTAAAAAATTACCCCATGATTTAGCGCCTTTTGATTATAAAACCTTTGGGAAATCAGATATAACTTTTAAAGTAGTAGTCACTAACAGTGAAACCGGTGAAACAGAATATTTTTCTAAAGATGATTTTGATACCCGTTTTTTTGCGGAAGAAATATTAAAAGCCTCCAGCAGTATACCTGTCTTATCCAAACCAGTGGAGATAGATGGAGACTATTATTTTGATGGTGGTGCTACAGATCCCATTCCTCTCGAAAAAGCAATGGAGGATGGATATGAAAACAATGTTTTAATACTTACTAAACATGAAAGTTTTCGTCTGGAAAAAAGCAGAAGAAGAAATATTATAATAAGATTATTATTAAGGGATTACCCTAAATTAGTTGAGAAATTGAAAGAGAGATATAAGATATATAACAGATGTATAGAATGGATAAATAGATTAGAAGAAGAAGGAAAGGTTTTTATCTTTAGACCACAGGAAAGAACTGATATAGGAAGTTTAGATCATGATAAAGAAAAACTAAAGGAACTTTATGAAGAAGGTAAAAGAGAAACCAAGGAACGTTTTGCAGAGTTTAAAAAATGGGTCAAAAAGCGGCAATTAACAAAAGTTTAACAAATTTTGAGGTTTATTTGCTTTGCAAACATTGACAAATAGTATATAATGGCATTTGGTGTTATTAAAATATGAATAATTTAAATCAATAAGTAAGGAGAATCACTAAATGCAGATAGGAATTGTCGGTTTACCAAATGTCGGAAAGTCAACTTTGTTTAATGCCTTAACAAGTGTACAGGTAGGGGCTGAGAACTACCCCTTTTGTACAATAGACCCTAATATAGGTGTAGTAGAAGTACCTGATCAAAGATTAGAAAAATTAAATGAAATATATAATCCTAAAAAGAAAACGCATGCTACCATTGAGTTTGTTGATATAGCTGGATTAGTAAAAGGTGCCAGTCGGGGTGAAGGTTTAGGTAATCAGTTTCTTTCTCATATTAGAGAAGTTGATGCTATAGCCCAGGTTGTTAGAACTTTTACCGATGAAGATATTACTCACGTTGAGGGTGATCTCAACCCGGTGCGTGATATTGAGATAATAAATACGGAACTGATCTTTGCTGATTTGGAATCAATCGAAAGAAGGATAAGCAAGGTTGAGAAACAGGCAAAAAGTGGTGAAAAAGAAATTTTAGAGGAATTAGATGAATTAAATAGACTGTTGGATAAATTACAGCAGGGTATTAATCTTAGAGAGATTGAAAGAAACAGGTATTCAGAAAAAATAATAAGAGATCTAAAACTTTTAACAGCAAAACCCATAATATATGTTTGCAATGTAAATGAAGAAGATTTAATATATGAGAGAGAAAATGAATATGTTCAGCAGTTAAAAACTTATGCGCATAATCAAGGTGCTAAAGTGATAACCGTAAGTGCCAAGATAGAATCCGAGATTGCTGAGTTAGATGAAAGTGAAAAAGAAGAATTTTTAAAGGACTTAGGAATTGAGAATACAGGATTGGATAAATTAATCCAGACCAGCTATCAACTGCTGGATTTAATTGTCTTTTTAACCGCTGGCCAACAAGAAGTAAGGGCCTGGCCGGTAAGGAAGGGTTCTTCTGCTCCAGAAGCGGCCGGAAAGATCCATACAGATATGCAGAGGGGTTTTATTAGGGCAGAAGTGGTTGATTACCAGAGACTACTAAATGATGGTTCTCTAAGTAATTCAAGAGTTAGAGGTAATCTTCGTTTAGAGGGTAAAGATTATATTGTTAAAGATGGAGATGTATGTACTTTTAGGTTTAATGTCTAGATGAAATAAATATCTTTGTGGAGGTATTAAATTGAAAAGAAAATTTAATATAGTATTATTAATTTTAATCATTATAGTATTATTTACAGTAAATGTATCTTCACAGGTGGTTACATCAAAAGAGGCAGTAGATGATCTTGAATATTTGATTAATAGAATCGAAGAGGTCCATCCCAATATCTATTTTCATTTAAACAAAGAAGAAGCAGATCAAAGGATAGAAGAAATAAAGGATAACTTAAGAGAAAAAGAGGAATGGACCAGTAGGGAGATTTATAAATTATTTGCTCCTTTTGTAGCGTCTTTTAAGGATGGTCATACCGGTCTTTATATTACTGATAAATTTAGAGATTATTATGACCAGGGAGGAACTATATTTCCTTTAGGTATTAAGTTTATAAATGACAAAGTAATGGTTTATAAAAATTATTCTAAGCAAGAAATTAAAAAAGAGACTGAATTACTTGCTATTAACGGTATTAAGATTAATGAAATAATGGAAAAAGTTAAAAGATATATCAGTAGTGAAAATAGCATCTATGCTTATTCTATTATTGAAAGGACTTTTCCAATATATCTTTGGGCCTTATATGATTTTGATAATGAATATGAGTTAAAACTAAAGGATAAATCAGGTCAAGAATTTAAGCTAACAGTAAAGGGAGCAACAAAAGAAACTCATATACAAGATAGTGAAGAAAATAAAAGTGAGAACTGGACTTTAGACTATCCTCTTCAAGGGAATGCCTACTTAACAATTAATACTTTTAGTGGTTCTTTAAAAAATGTTTTTGAAATTGAGATGGATAAATTTTTTGAAGATATAAGGAAAAAAGATATTAATAATCTCTTTATTGATATAAGTGAAAACGGCGGGGGAAACACTGATCTTGCTAAATATCTGGTTGATCATTTCAATGACAAACCTTATTCTCTTTTTAAAGAGGTGAGAATGAAATATTCTGATTATGCTTTCCGCAACAGGTCAAATGCATTTACAAAATTATACTATTATTTTAAAAAAGATAGGGATAATATAATCGTATTTCAATCAGATATGATTAAACCAAAAGAGAATGATCTAAGGTTTAATGGTGATGTTTATATTATTACTTCTAACTTCACCTTTTCAACTGCAACCGATTTTGCAGCCATAGTGAAGGATCATGAACTTGGAACCATTGTAGGAGAAGAGACAGGTGGGCTAGCATCCTGTTATGGAGATGTGATAAGGGATAGCCTACCTAATACTGGACTTTCTTTTGGAGTATCCTATAAGTACTTTTTAAGACCGGCCGGTTTTGATAACGGGCGGGGAGTAAAACCGGATATTAAATTAGATATCAGTGAATTAAAGTATTGGTATGATTCGGATAGTTATAAAGAAATGGTAATAAAATCAATTATCTATTAAGAGGAGTTGTTTGTTTATGCCTAAGTATTTTAATTATGTTTTTATAGCTTTAATAGCAGCTGTTTTAATCATTAGTTTTTCTTTTACCTATAGAGGTGGGGAACCAATCACTCTTGAGCAGAGTGAATTCGGTAATGATAATATTATGATAAATGTTTATAGAAATAGTGAAGAAGATAAAGTATACATGCAGATGGCCAGTATTAATCCGGGCTATAAGGTGGAATTTTCATCTAATTCTACAACAAGTAGTACCTTTGCCCCAGGATATTCATCGTTTGTATTAGATGATACCGATTTTGAGATGAGAACTTATAGAAAGTGGTTACAGGTTATCTGGTTGCCATACCAAAATATAGAAATCAACTTAGAAAAGGAAGATTTGAAAGAATTACCGGAAGAACACAATATGAAATTTAAAGCTGAATTTGCGGATAAATTGATGGATTACTATTCGAAAAATCAATAATATGTGGTATAATTAGATGTAGAAAGAAGATAAGTAAAAAATGAAATTATAACAATAAAATTCACTAAAATTTAGTGAAATTAATATCTGGAAACCCTTATATATTAGGGGTTTAGAAAATATCTATAAATCTGTTATATAGTTTGACAATTAGCCAAATTTAGTTTATAATATAAATTGCTGTTAAAAATTGAAACCCTTTATGGGGGTGTTCTGGCTTCGCCTGTATGGCGAATCCTTTAAGAGCGGTCCGAGGATGTTCTTTCACTCGTAAAACACTGGACATTTTAAAATTATCTGCAAACGATAATAACGTAACTTTAGCGGCTGCATAAGCTGCTAACGCTTGTTCGGCATTTGTCTGTGATGTCGTTCAAGTGTCATAATTAGCAGGCTCACCATTTCCCGATGGTTGTAAGGAAATGGGACACTAACAACCTAGTTGTATAAGACCCTGTTTGTTGGGGCTTATACAGCGAATCGAAAAAACAAACTACGATCGTAGGCGCTTAAAGGATGAGTCATATAGTACGTGGGTTCGATTCCCACCACCTCCACCAAAAAATAAATTTAAACTTATCTAACACACGGGTATAGCTCAATCTGGTAGAGCACA
>CAZGMM010000084.1:0-11298 GCA_964526845.1 uncultured Halanaerobiales bacterium
GTGAGGTAACACTCTTACCACAGCCGGACTCACCTACTATACCGAGAGTTTCACCCGGATATATTTCGAAACTTACTCCATCAACTGCCTTCACGGTTCCTTCTTCAGTATGGAAGTAAGTTTTTAAATTGTTCACATCTATAAGCTTTTCTTTACTCAAATCTATCACCTACTTTATCTAATTTAATTATTTTTGTTGAAGCTTAGGATCGAGAATATCTCTAAATGCGTCACCAATTAAGTTCCAGGATAAACTAAATAACAAGATTGCTGTACCGGGAATCATTAAAGTATACCAATAAGTTAATGGATTACCTTGTGCACCAATAATCCAGTTACGGGCAAAAGAAATCATTTGACCCCAGTCTGCATATCCTGGAGGGGCACCAACACCTAAAAAGCTTAATGTTGCAGCAGTGATAACCATAGAACCCATTCTCATACAAGCCTGAATTAAAACAGGGAAAATACTATTTAAAAGCACATGTTTGAATATAATTCTAGTATCTCCTGCTCCCAGGGCATATGCTGCATCTATAAACTCTTCCGCTTTAATTTCTAAAACCTGAGAACGCATTAAACGAGCCGTTCCCATCCAGCCGAAGACAATCAAAGCAACCATTACCTTATCGAGCCCTTTTCCTAGTATGGCCGTCAACACTAAGGCCGCAACCAAGAAAGGAATCGACATAAAGATATCCGTTATCCGCATCATTATTTCATCGAACCAGCCCCCGTAATAGGCTGATATAGTACCTACAAATATACCTATCAGGGTACTTATTCCAACAACTATAAAACCGATTCTAAATGCGGTTCTTGAACCCCATACCATACCATAAAATATGTCATAAGAGCCTTCAGTTGTTCCAAATATATTATCGGCATCCGGTGGGGTTGGAGTAATTTTCCAGCCACTTCTAGGTATATCATAAGGCTCATCAGGATCAGCTGGTGGAGCAATCCAGGGAGCGAAGATAGCAACTATAGCAAAAAAGAAAACTATGACTATACCAAATACTGATAATTTATTTGTAAATAATCTCTTAATTATATCTGACCATTCCATATGTTTACATCACTCCAATCTAATTCTAGGATCAATGAAAGCATATGATACATCAACTATAAGATTGATAAGTACCAAAATACCTCCAAAATACATTGCTATTCCTAGAATACCTGCATAATCTAATCTGGTCGCTGTTTCATATGCTAATAAACCTAATCCTCTATAACCAAAGACCGTTTCCACTGTTACTATACCACCTAATAGTCCTAATACCATAGGACCCGCAACAGTGACTACTGGGATTAAAGCATTTCTTCTAGCATGTTTATTAATAACTACATTTTCTTTTACACCTTTTGCTCTAGCAGTACGGATATAATCTTTACGTAAGGTTTCTAACATACTGGATCTTGTAATCCTTAATATAAAGGCCCACCAGACAACAGCTAAAGTAAATACAGGTGCTACTAAGTGTCTTAGAGAGTCTAAGGCAAAATTAATATTTCCATTTAGAATACCATCTAATATATTCATATCAGTAAAGACCGTAAATTGTGCTGTATTTTTTAACTCCAGGGCCCAGTTAGATAATCTTCCCGGGGGCGTCCACCCGAGAACTCCATAAAATATCATTAAAATTATTAATCCAAATACGAAAGTAGGGAACGACCAGCCTACTGTTGAGAACACCCTGGTAGTATGATCCCAAAAGTCGTTATGATGAACAGCCGAGAACACACCGAGCCAAATTCCACCCATTATAACGGGTATCACCGCAAGAATTGCCAGCTCCAGCGTGGCCGGGAACCGATCAAAAATAGCTTCGACAACCGGTGCACCAGCTGCCTCAGACCATCCTAAATCACCATGTAATAATCCATCTAGCCACCTTCCATACTGCATATAGAAGGGGTCATCTAAGCCATATTTTTTAATTAATAAATCCAGGTCTCCACCTTTAAGCTGAGTGGGATCCTGAACATAGGTAGCAACTCGCTGATAGGGCCCCAGCATCATTAACATACCAAAGACCAACAGGGTTACTCCAAATAATATAAGCGGCAGTATTAATAGCCGTCTCACTATATAATTTATCAACTGTTAAAACTCCTTTCTTCCATTACTAAAAATTTACAAATCTTCTGTTTTCATAGAATTGCCAGGGGGTTCCCCCCCTGGCATTATCCTTTAATACTAAATTGTAATCAAACTACTATTACTTATCTAAGATATAGAAGTATTGGCCTGGACGCATTGGATTGAAGTACCATCCTTTGACCCATTCACGTTGAATTCTAGAACTATATGGCTGATCTATCCAGACATCAATAGCTTGTTCATGAGCAATATTTTGTAGTTCTTTATAAATATCTACACGTTTATCTTGATCTAAAGTAGTTATACCTTTATCGATTAATGGATCTACATTTTCTTTAGCCCATTCTGCATAATTAGCTCCACGTTTACCTCCATAATAACCTGCGGAGTGTAAGAAAGGTTGAACGAAGTTATGTGGATCTGGGAAGTCAGCTAACCAACCACCAATTTGAAGTGGCAGGGTACCTCTAGCTGATTCATCTAAGAATGTAGACCATTGAACTGCTCTTGTACTGATATCAAACTTAGGATTGATTTGTTCTAAGTATGTTTTGAAGATATCAGCAGCAGTTTTTCTTGTCATGTTACCAGAGTTATATAGAATTGTGAGTTTGAATCCTTTTTCCCAAAGTTCTCCATCCCAGGCCTGCTTGAAGTGTTCTTCTGCTTTTTCAAGGTCTAATTGATATACAGGAGAATCTTCACTATAGCCTAATAAAGGATTAACGATTGGGCCGCGAAGTTTTTGTGATTGTCCCTGTCTTACTTCTTCGATAAATGCTTTGTAATTGAAAGCATAACTAAATGCTTTTCTTACATGAACATCTGTAAAGAAGTCAGAAGGAATACCTTCGCCATCAAGTTTTCCACTACCAATGTAGTCATTACCTTTAGTTTCAATAGTCCAGTTGAATAACATTGTTAAGTTTTGTAGAGTAGGTAGTTCTCTTATGATTTTAATATTTTCGTCGCCTTCAATTTGATTGAAATATTGATAGTCTAATGCGATTGAGTCAGCATCTCCACGCTTTAGAAGTAGTATACGTGTAGTGGGCTCATCAATATTCTTAATAATTACAGTCTTGAAGTTAGCAGGTTCACGCCAGTAATTTTCATTTCTTTTAAATATTACATGGTCGCCATTTACCCATTCTGTTAAGACAAATGGACCAGTACCCATCATTTTATCATAAAGTGGGTCATCTTCTTTTACTGGATCATGATAGTCACCGATTGTTTCAGGACTACCGTCCCAAGCACCCTGCTTAATACTCCATTCTTTGTCAAGAATACTTGACCAAGCTGCGTGTTGAGCAAGAATGTTTAAGAATGGAGGATAAGGATTCTCTAGATGGAAGGTAACTTTATTTCCATCAATAGTAATCTTCTTATCTAATTCAGCAAATACTTTAGCAGACTGTTCTGCTGTTAATTCCTTAGGATCTTCTACACCTACAACTTCTTTTGTAAGTCCAGGTAAAGAAGAAATATCTCCAAAGAGTGGTTCATAAATCATCCACATTGGACCATATGCACGATCCATGATCATACCTCTAATGAAACTATACTTAACATCTTCAGGAGTTAAAGCATTACCATTACTGAATGTAACGCCTTCGCGAATTGGGAAGGTGTATTCTGTACCATCTTCAGAGATTAGTCCATTTTCTCTGGAAGGTACTTCAGTTGCTAATAATGGTGCGAATTTATTAATTGATTCGCCCTGATATTGTATCAAGCATTCATAAACATTATCAATGACTTCTGAACTAGCAGTATCATATGAATAATGTGGATCCAAAGTACTTTGATTACCAATAGTTACATGGGTATAAGTATCTGGACTTTTTACTTCGTCTTGTGCTCCTGCAATACTAACTACTGTGAAAACTAAGATTAATGACAACAATAAAACACCAAATTTTTTCTTCATTTAAAATTTTTCCCTCCTTGAAATGATACTAACTTATTTGAAAAATTTAACTGGTACTGTTCAATTCTATCGTCCTCTGAATTCACCCCCTTTAGAATATAAAAAACTTTATTTTGATCTTAAATAAGACCAATAAAACTTAAATGACAGAACTCTCTGTAAAACTCTATTACTATATTCTATGAATTAGTTTGAAATCCTTCCTTATACTACAAAAAATTATTGATACTATTGGCCTTATATAAGCAATCTAAGTATATTTATTTGCATTTGCCTATAATTATATAACAAACTATCTCCTTTTCTCAACCAATTTATTTATTTTACTTTCTAATTCATTTATAGTTCCTTCATTTCTGATTACTACATCTGCTTTTTTAACCTTTGTATCAAGAGGTATCTGAGCATCTATTCTTTTTAAAGCTTCTTTTTTATTTAAATCGTCCCTCTTTTTTAACCTTTTGATTTGTGTCTCTTTATCAGCATAAACAACCCAGGTTTCATCTACTTTTTTGTCTAAAGCGGTTTCAAAAAGCAATGGTGCATCTAAAACTATTATCTCTTCTTTCTTATCCTGATATTCATCTATTTTCTTATCAATTAATTCAAATATTTTGGGATGGGTTATAGATTCCAGCTTTTTTCTTTTCTTTTCCTCGTTAAAAACAACTTTTCCTAACTTTTTTCTATCTATATATCCATCTTTATCTAATACAGTTTCACCGAAATGTTTTTTAACTTCTTCAATAACTTTATCTAAATTTAAAACTTGATGGGCTAATTTGTCAGAGTCAATAATTTTGATACCAAGTTTTTTTAGTATCTTACAAACTGTACTTTTACCGGTTGCAATTCCGCCTGTAAGTCCAATAATCAAATTTAAATCCCCCTAATTCTGGCAGTTTGGACAGTATCTTGCTGAACGCCCGCTAACTTTTTTCTTTTCTATTGCTTCTCCACACTTTTCGCACTTTTCTCCTTCTTTTTTATACACATTTAGTTCATGCTGAAACTTCCCACTTTTACCAAGGGCATTTACATAGTCACTTACAGACGTACCACCCATCTTTATACCTTTTTTTAGTATCTTTCTGATCGCATTATATAAATCTTCAATTTCTTGCTCCGATAAAGTATTGGCTTTTCTATCCGGCCTTATATTGGCCATGAAAAGTGCTTCATCAGCATAGATATTACCAACCCCAGCGATAAACTCCTGGTTCATTATCAAAGGTTTAATCATGCCTTTTCTACCATCTAACATCCCTTCAAAAAGATCTAGGGTGAAATCATCACTCAAAGGTTCAATACCTAAATTTGATAAATTGCCAGCTTCTTCTAACTCGTTTTCCGTTATGATATATAATCGACCAAATTTTCTTATATTATTAAATCTTAAATCTGTGTCATCATCAAATTCAAATATTACATGGGTATGTTTGTCTTTTTCATCATTTCTTTTTTTATATAGTAATTTACCTGACATTCTTAAATGTATCACTAATTTATGTTCGTTATCACTAAAATTTATTATTATATATTTGCCCCTTCTTGTTAAGGATTTTATTTTTTTCCCTTCACTTAAACTTATAAAGTCCTCTTTTTCGGGGTAACCAATTACCATTTCATCATATATATGAGTATTAACTATCTTTTTATTACGTAACATTTTATTTAAGCCTGTTACAACGGTTTGGACTTCAGGCAATTCCGGCATTTTATCCACCTCAATTATTTTATCTCATATTCAGCTTGTTCTTTTAAATTATTTCCAGTTTTTAAATCTACTATTACCGGTACTTTTAGCTCTACCGCCTTTTCCATCTTTTCTTTAACTAATTTAGCAATCTCTTCTAATTCCGATTTTGCAACTTCAAAGACAATTTCATCATGGATTTGTAGAAGCATTTTGGCTTTTACATTTTTTCTGGACTGTAAAGCATCATAAACTTCTATCATGGCTATCTTCATAATATCAGCAGCACTACCCTGAATAGGTGTATTGATAGCAGCCCTTTCTGCAAATGATCTCCTATGATAATTACTACTATTTATGCCTTTAATATATCTTAAACGGTTAAAAATGGTCCTTACATAGCCATCTTTTTTTGCCTTATTTACAACTTCGTCCATATATTTTTTTACACCGGGAAATCTTTCAAAGTATCTATTTATATACTCTTCCGCTTCTCCATTTGATATATCTAAATCCTGAGCAAGACCATAAGAACTCATTCCATAAGCTATACCAAAGTTAATCACTTTAGCATGTCTTCTCAAATCAGAAGTAACTTCCTTTTTATCAACATCAAAGACTTCAGAAGCAGTCTGAGTATGGATATCTTGTCCTTCCTTAAAGGCTTTAATCAACTGTTCATCCTCACTGATATGGGCTAATACCCTTAATTCGATCTGGGAATAATCAGCAGATAATAGTACCCAATCTTTTTTTTCGGGAATGAAAGCTTTTCTGATCTTTCTACCTTCCTCGGTTCTAATAGGTATATTTTGTAGATTGGGCTCAGTGCTACTTAAGCGCCCGGTTGCAGTCACCATTTGGTTAAAATTAGTATGAATTCTACCCGTCTTATCATCTACAAGCTCTAATAAGGGATCTACATATGTAGACTTGATCTTCTGATACTTCCTATAATCCATTATTAGAGGTATAATATCGTGTTTATCTTCCAGTTTTTCTAAGACATCAATACTGGTTGAATAACCTGTTTTAGTCTTTTTAATAACGGGCAGACCTAATTTATCAAATAATATTTCACCTAACTGCTTGGGAGAGTTGAGATTAAATTTTTCTCCCGCCAGTTCATAAGTATCTTCTTCTACTCCACTAATTTTATCAGCAATTTGCTGTGAAAGATCTTCTAAAAATTCACAGTCCGCATAAATTCCATTGGTCTCCATTTGAGCTAAAACCTTAATTAAAGGTAGTTCTATCTCATAATAAAGATCTAATAAGTCTTTCTCTTTTAATTTTTCATTATATATTTCTTCCAGATCAAAAAGATAGTTTAAAAACTGAGCTTCCTTATCTTCAGATCCAGTAACTTCTTCCTTCGAAACATTAAACTCTTTCATCAACATATTTTTCATAGCAAGAGGTGTTTCATCGGGATTAAGTAGATAAGAAGCTAATTGTGGATCAAAGTTGATTCCTTTACAGTTTACCTCATTTTTAATAAGATATAATATATTTTCTTTACTATTAAAAGACAACTTTTTTATCTCTTTATCTTCGAAAATATCCTTAAAGTTATCTTTATATTCAGCAAAAGGTTTAAACTTATAAATCTGTCCCTCTAATTTGATCAATAACTCCTTTTCATCTTCATCAATAGTAAAAGCGAATTTTTTACTCTTTTTGATGTTTTCAACAACTTCTTGGACATCTTCCGCTTTATCTATCGAACTATAACTTATTTCTTTTAACTTTTCTTCTATCTCATCCTCAAAACGGTCTAAAAGAGAATTAAATTCGAGTCTTTTAAATAGTTCTATAACTTGATCAAAGTTGGGTTCCTCTAATTTTAAATCTTCAAATTCTAAGTCTACAGAAACATCGGTTACTATTTTACCTAACTTTTTACTCATCTTGGCCTGTTCAGAATATTTTCGTAAGTTTTCTTTTCTCTTTTTACCGGAAACTTTTTCTATATTTTCTAAAACATTTTCCATACTGTCAAATTCTTTTAATAATTTAATAGCAGTCTTTTCTCCGATACCGGGAACACCCGGAATATTATCAGAACTATCTCCCATTAAACCCTTCATGTCTATCAATTGTTCGGGACTCAGTTCATACTTTTCTTTCACCTTATCAATATCATATTCAACAATATCAGTTATACCTTTTCGGGTGTAAATAACATTGATGCGTTCATCTATTAACTGGAGGGCATCTCTGTCTCCCGTTACGATTTTAACATCTATATCCTTTTCGGCAGCTTCTTTGGCAATTGTACCAATTACATCATCTGCTTCATACCCTTCTTTCTCTATAATAGGAATATTTAAAGATTTTAATACATCCTTGATTAGATCAATTTGGGGTATTAGTTCATCAGGAGTTTTTTTACGACCAGCTTTATAGTCTTCATACTCCTCATGACGAAAAGTAGGACCTTTTAAATCAAACGCCACAGCTATATGGTCCGGTTTTTCTTCATCTATAATTTTAAAAAGCATTCTGGAAAATCCAAATACGGAATTTGTGTATTCACCTGATTCGGTGGTTAAGAGAGGTAAAGCATAGAAGGCTCGGTGGGCAAGACTGTGTCCATCTAGTAGATATAACTTCTCCATTATATATCATCTCCTCTAAGATATTATATTCCTGAAAGAAGAGAAAATCCCTGCTAAGTTGAGAAGAGTATAATTTAATCAGAGATTTAGATATAATATCCCGGATTTTAGGGTGATAGTTATTTCAATTTAATTTATATTATTATATTATTATGTGCTTTCCATTACCCACTTAATATATATTCTATAAAAACCGCTGTTATAAAATTTAAGTATAGCGGTTTTAATTTACCTCTATAAAAATTCCTGTTATTATGAGCATTTTACTCCATTTAATATAAAAAGTAAAGTAAATACCCTAATTTCTAATCTTTATAAAATTCTGAAAAAAAGATAATCCCGGCTCTTCACCGGGAATGTTATTTAAGAATGAATTTCTACAAAGTGTTCAATTGATCTATCATAAGTTTTTTCTGCTTCATCTGGAAAAAAACAAGCGGGTAGTTCCCCCATTTTTTTATGGTATCTTATACATTCACAACATCTACCTTTGCGTGGACAGGGGTCATATGTACAGTTGCAATAATCCATATTAGCTTGATGGTTCTGACAGTCTGCCACATAATCACCTCTATTTTATATATTTTTCCTTAACTTAAATGTATAATCTCATCCATAACTTGTCAAGAATTATCCATTTCTTTAAGACAATCCAAACATATTTGTTTTCCCATATATTCAATGTTATTTTCAGTACTATCACAAAAAAGACAGCCCGGTTCATATTTTTGTAATACTATTTTGTCCTCTTCAACAAATATTTCGATCGAATCCTCACTTTGTAAATTCAAACTATCTCTTACTTTTTTCGGTATTACTACCCTTCCCATTTCATCGACTCTTCTTAAGTTTCCTGTTGCCTTCATTTTTCTCACTCCAATTTTTTCTATATATTAACATCTTTAGGAAATAGGTTCAAGGATTATTAATATTTTCATATATTTTGATAAATGAAGGCCCTTTTTATTGATAATTCTCTCTAGTATTATTTGTCGATTTTTATCGGATCACCGGCTTTAATCTTTCCTCCTTTTAATACTCTAGTAAAAATACCTTCCTCAGGCATTATGCATTTACCTACTATTTTTAATATTTCACAGCCGTGGTGACATTCCTTACCGATCTGTGTAACCTCTAATACTACATTTTCCCCAATGGTTAATTTAGTACCTATGGGAAGTTCGTATAATTTGATTCCTTCTGTTGTTATATTTTCGGCAAAGTCACCATAATTTAAATTATAATCCAATCCCATTTCTTTCATCTTATTAATGCTCTCTTCTCCTAATAAACTGACCTGCCTATGCCATTTGCCGGCATGGGCATCCTCTTTTATACCATGATTTTCTATTAACTTAGCTTCTTTGATGTCTTCTTTTTTGGTGCCTTTTTCCCGACTTATACAAACTGCTTTAACTTTACCATCCATCTTAATTCTCACCCTCTTTACGTTGGTAATAACCGCCCTTACCTCCGGTTTTCTTTATTAATCTAATATCACCGATAACCATATCTTTATCAACCGCTTTACACATATCATAGATAGTTAAGGCGGCTGTAGAAACACCATTTAAGGCTTCCATTTCAACCCCTGTTTTATCATAAGTCTTTACAGTTACTGATATTTCGATAGAATTATTATCTTTATATGCAAAGTTTACACCAATACCACTGATTGCTATCGGGTGACACATTGGTATTGTACTGGCAGTATTTTTTACAGCCATAATCGCGGCAATCCGGGCGGTTTCTAAAACAGGGCCTTTTTGTATGTTTTCCTTTTTAATCATTGAGAGTGTTTTTTCTTTCATTTTGATTTTTCCTTTGGCAAGGGCTTGACGGTTTGTTTTTTCTTTTTCAGTTACATCAACCATTTTAGCTTTACCCTCTCGGTCAATATGGCTAAACTCACTCATCTAATTAACCTCCAATACTATTCATGTTTTTATTATTATTTGCAAATACCTCTTCATATCCATAATGGGGACTTTTTTTCTGAATGGATTTCAAAAATATTTCTTTAATCTTATTCCTTCCAACTAATTTTTTTTCATTATAAAGAGAAGTTTCCTCTTCTTTTAACAAACAGGAACGGATTTTACCATCGGCAGTTAATCTCAATCTATTACAGTCCGAACAAATATTATGACTGAAAGGTGAGATAAAGCCTAATTTGCCGTTAAACCCCTTTAATTTGAAGTATTTAGCAGGTCCATTACCCTTTACTTCAGCTGGTATCAGTTCATATTTTTGCTTTAATATTTCTTTTATGTCAGCAATTTTTTTATAATTGGCTTGATCTTTCTCACTACCGATCGGCATATATTCAATAAATCTTAATATGATCTCTTTTTCATCCATAAATTTTAAAAACGCATCTATCTGATTATCATTGACCCCTTTAATTAGGACAGTATTTACTTTAACAGGAGTTAGATCTAATTCTTTTGCTTTGTCTATACTTTTTAACACCTTGTTTAAATGATCTCGCCCTGTAATCTCTTTAAACTGACCCCTATCAAGGGTGTCTAAACTTATATTTACCCGGTCTAACCCTTTTCCTTTTAAATCTTTAGCCTGTTTATATAAAGAAACGCCATTAGTTGTTAGACTTATTTCATCTATTTTTGGTACAGAATTTATTTTCTCTATCAGCTCTTCTACCCCTAACCTTACAAGGGGCTCTCCCCCGGTAATTCTTACTTTAGTAATACCAATCTCAGCTGCTACTTGAGTTACTTTATAAATATCCTCATAGCTCATGATATCTTTATGTCTCTTTAGCTGGATTCCCTCTTGGGGCATACAGTAAAAACATCTTAAATTACATCTATCGGTTACAGAGATCCTTAGATAATTTACATTCATATTATCGCCCTTTCTAATCTACTTTACCAAAGGAACAGTGTGGATACTGACAAACGGGACAGTGGTGACA
>CAZGMM010000085.1:0-9541 GCA_964526845.1 uncultured Halanaerobiales bacterium
CTCTTTTTGTGTATGCGAAATTTGATCCAACTTTTTATCCTCATTTTCAACTTTTTTATCTAAAATTCGGCCGTATTCGCACCCTACTTCATCCAGTTCGCTTTTACCGTTACCCAATTAGTAACACCCCATATTTTGATTAATTAATATTTTAAAGCCTGTTACCCACATTATTTCCATCTTTCAGCTTGCCTGTTGCTTTTTTAGTTTCTCTACCGAGAGTTATTTTATATTCATTCCCACTTTCAGTATAAATCTCTTCCACTTCCACTACTCTGCTAACTGCCGTGAAAATTCCCGGGTATTCAACTGCTATTACATCGCCTACATTAAAATCCCTCAGATATTGGTAAGGTCCAGATTCTAGATACTCAACTTTAATTGTAGAATTATTAGTAACAGTTAAGTTTAGTTTCTGTTTTGTGATCCTATCCCATTTATCAAAGGGAAAAGCTGCGAGAAAATCCTCAAAGTTTATTGTGTCAAACAATACAGCCTCAAGTAAACATTTCAGTTCTGAAGTAGTATAATCTCTATAAACTCCCCTGGTATCTCCTATTAGTAACCTCACCAGAAGTTTTAACTCACTATCTGTGAATTGATCAACTTTCTCTTGAGTTAATTCATTGACCTCATTATTCAGTTGAATAATCAGCTCAATCCTGTCAAGATCAGAAAAATTCAAAACATCTGATGAAGAAAAAGCAGCCAGAAGGCTGCTTATTTCATCATCTGTCATTGTGTTATAATTTAAATATTCAGATCCAAAATCTACTGTGTTGATAATATTCTTTAACTTATTCCAAACCCAATGTTTGAATTCTCTTTCATTCCAGGACTCAACTTTTTCACCAAATAACTTTTCTAGGCCTCTATTTACCAATCCGGCTTCAGTTGTTAGATCTCTGGCATCTACAAAAGTTTCGCTCAACTCCAGGCCGCTCAAAGCTAGAGTTCCATTTTTAAAAGTAGTATAAGTTCTACCGTGAAAATGATAGCTGCAGGATTCTGTTACAACTCTTATACAAGCCCGGTATTGGTAATCCTTTTTATTATCTATATTATCAGCTGACACGTTCCAGCTGTTATTATCAGTTGTAGATAACTTAGTCAGCTCAGTCTCAAAAACATCTATTTGGTTAAAGTTATTAATATAACTAGGCTTATATTGAAAATATCCATAAATATTTCCTTTTTCTTGATAACTTTGAAAAGGGCCAATATCAATAACAGCCCCTGACAGTCTTATGGAACTTCCACTACCTGTCCTCTCGGCAAAATCAGTACGGACTTTCAAAGAAGAAGGAGTAATACTAATTTCCATTTCTTGAGTTATAAAAACATCCGGTAAATTGATTGCTTCTTCAAGGGTATACATAACCTCTATACTTACATTAACTGCCACTATAGATCATCCTCAGTAACTTTAACGACCATTCTATTCGATCCTTCTCCCTGACCTGCAACTACAGCTGAATTTATAGAATCAAGATGATTTTCATCAATTCTTATAGATCTAACAGAATCAGTATTAGTTGATAACCTTATTTCCGGCTTGAGGTCTGCATATAAGACTTGAAAGATGAAAGACTTTTTATTTAAATCAAATTTTATATCCCATCCCATACCTGAAACTCTAGAAATATCATATAGTATATCTGATAATTTTTGAAACCTGGCCTTGTATTTAACTACTTTACCCATTCCTTTATCTTCTTCAATCTTTAAGTTAGGAATTATTCTATTAGTATCATCTGGATTTACAGCATTTACCTTTACAAAATATTTCATTGCTGTTTCAGCAGGAACTTCTACAGTATCAAAACCATCATCTACCTCTATATCATTAAGTGCAATTCTTTGGTTAAATATATTTCCAAATCCCCTGCCTTTGATCTTCCAGACTTCCGATATTCTGCCTTCTTCATTTACTTCAACTTTTTTATCCCTTATCCTGCCGCCTCTTAAAACATCACCCTTTTTCTTTATTAGATAGTTATTGACTTTCAGGTGTTGGGAGCATTCCTTATGTCTATTTACCTTCAACTCAAAACTGTCAGGCCTCCTCCACCTTCTCGTCCAGGAGAAGTATTCTACGTCATCTAAGTATGTAAGTAGGTTAAACTCCGGATCTAATAGCATCAGTGATTCATTATCTGCAATATAGGTAGTTGACAGGTTGCCTAATAGTTTAGAACCTATCCTCATCTTGATGTAATTTGGATAGTCTTTTAGGTAGTATACTCCACCGGAAATTATACCAGGTTTTGTAATTATTTTTGTATTTACGCTGAAACTGTTATCCAAAGATAATTCTGTAGTTATTTTTAATGTATATATTTCATATTTCCCATCTGTATTATAATGTGGTTTAGTAATTTCTTTTATATCTTTCGTTATTTCACTATTTATATTAATATTACAAGTAATCCTATTAGTATATAATTCATAATAACTTTTGATTTGTCTAGTCGGTTTATTTATTTCTTTTATTAATATATTAAAACTACTATTTATATTTATTGTTGGTGTTAACTCAACATCTATTATCATATAATTCGTTGAAACACTAACTGTAGGTTTACTGCATAAATTTAGTTCACATGTAGTATTTGACTGAAGTCCTATACTAACTGTTATTTCCAATCTAAATCACTCCCGATTCAAATACTTTCATGTAGTTAATATGCAAATTCCGCATCCGCATTTATGGTTACACTATTTTCTCCTTTGACTGCTTCGAGATCGGAATTTAACTTTATATAAAATTTATCTGAATCACCCGGATTATATGGACCTGCAAAAGTAAGGGACTGAAGTTCATCAAATGGATCTAAAGTTTTGCTGAAAGTTAAATCTGTTCCTGTTTTTTCATTTTCTGCTGATAATATTATATTCTTGACTGCTACTATTTCGTTGTTTAAAAACTGAACTTCAGCTATATCTGTATTCTCAGTTATAACAGCCCTCCCAAGTTTTATAGGTATTGAAAGATAACTTGGATCAGTATTATAAATCAGTCCGTCATTATTTTTAAAAACTAGTCCGCTTGAATCAATTAGTTCAATGAATTCTGCTTGGCCTATAACTGCTGCCATCATTGAACCATCAGTATTACAAGCAACATCATCTACTCCGTTTGAACAGGTTCTATCATATAAAATTTCCTTTTCTGCTGTATCCCATATGAATATTTTAGAATCTTCACCGCCGGAGATAACATATTCACCACCCGGGAAAAACACACAGGAATTTACCACATCAGTATGCTGGGTAAAATCACTGATAACTTCACCGGTAGATATATCCCATATTTTAACAGTATTATCTGAACTTCCGGAAAGTAGCTTATCTCCATCAGGATGGAACTCAAGCGAGTTTATATATGACGAATGCCCAGTAAGTGTATATATTATATCTCCTGTTAAAATGTCCCAAATTAGTATTTCATCACCATAACCCCCTGAAGCAACCAATGTCCCATCTGGGGAAATATCAATGATAGTTGCCCCGCCTGATTGGTCTGTAAAAGTTAATTCTATATTATTTGTTGATATTTCCCATACATGAATTTCAGAGTTTGATACAGAAATTATTCTGCTGTCATCTTTCGAAAAGACAACTTTTCTTATAGTTTCATAACTGATATGTCCTGTGAAAGTAGTAATCAAATCTCCTGTTGCAGCATCCCATACTTTAACATTATCACTATCAAATGAGGCTATCATGGTTTCATCATTGGAAATTTCTAATCCTTTAGTTAGTTTATCATGCACATATTCTGCTATGCTTTTATCATTGATTAGATCATATACAACTGCATTATAACCATAACAAAAGGCAGCTTTCTCACTGTTTTCAAATATTTCAACATCTTTTATGTTGTTAGATATATTAATAGCAAATTTAATATCACCTAATGCCATATAGTTACATCTCCTTTTAGTCGAGCGATATTACCAGTCCACCTGCAGGTATGTATAATTTATCTCCAGCTCCCGGAAGTTTCCCTGCTCCTAAATCAGAAAAAGCTATTATATCTCCTGTAGCAGCTGATGCTTCTTTTGTGATAAAAGCATAAGTAATTTCATTATCGGCTGCCGCACTTAAAGCTGGAAACTCTATCAAACTGTCGTTTTCTATTTTATATACCCCTGACCCGTCATCGACAGGAGCCGCGAAGGTAACTAATTCCCTTGCGTAATTAACATCATCTTCTTCAACAATATTAGCTAAACCATCTGTTTCTGACACTACAGAAGTGGCTAATCCCACATATATATCATCTATTCCCCTAAATACCGAATTCAATGCCAGGGTTTCCCCCGCATTAGTTAGGCTTCCTGCCATATTTTCACTCCTATTTTATTTAGATTCCAAGGTACCTTTCCCTATAACTTATTACTGCTTTACTCTGCTCATTTATGTTACTTGCCCTAAACTCAATTAAATTATTTTCTGTATTTAATTCAAAAAGTTGTGAATCAAATGTCAAAAGTGAGAAAGCTTTTCTTTTCCTGCCGAAGCTGTCGTATAGCTCTATAATTTTACTACCAAATTTAGTATCTATCTCTATTTTTTCACCACTTTCAATAGTGTGGTTTAACTCAATTTTTTTACCTGAACTTTTGTTTATGAGTAACGGATTACTCATTGGACCTTCAAGCGTAATTCTAATTGGAGTCCGAGTGTCACCAGCATTATAAATATTATTAGACTGGTTTAAAGTAATTATATTTACTTCCGGGTTATACCAACGCGGGTCAAAAGCTCTTAAGTTCAATTTAACATCCTCATAGGTAACTTTATCATTCATAAACTGCGGAGTTTCTATAGGTGTTGCTTCTATTTTAAAAATATTTTCAGGTGATTTTTCATAAATCAACTTACCGGCTCCCTGGAGAGGATTAATCACTTCAATAACTTCTCTTTCCCGCTGAAATAACAGGTCTTTATCATCAGTTATTACTGTAAATTCTATTATTATATTTCTGGGTTTTATTATTTGCCCAATAGGTGTACTTCCTATCTGATAGGGAGATTTTACTGACTTCAATTTATTGGGGGGATATCCAAAGCCTGACCATTTTTTTAGCAGATATTTATTTTTATCGGTAAATTCTAATACTTCTCCACCTGCTGACTTCCATTTTAATATCATCTCTACGCCCCTAACCTATCTTTAAAGTACAGTCATCTACTAGTATCGTCAGCGATTCTCCCGCTGCAGGCTGTCTTACATTGGGCAGCTTAAAATATGCAAGTATATTACCGCTAACTCCCACCTGTTCATCGCAGATGAATGCCCATATTATCGGGGCAGCTGCATCTGTACTCCAGGGTCCAAATACTACTTTATTGCTGTTTTTGACTACTGCAGTTTCAGCTATTTGTGATGGTGAAGTAAAAAGCAGTTCTTTTCTCTCATAGTTGGCGTCACTTTCTTCTACTATGGAATCTAATAAAGTGTCCTCTAATATTTCTGATGTAGAGAGACCCAAATAGGTGCCCGGTGGGGAAACCCCTGTATTTCTAAACAGTATATTAAGAATTAATTCCTCACTATAATTTGTTAAACTTCCTGCCATCTTCACACCCCTAAGCTGTTTTCACTACCTTATATTCTACTTCTACTACAATGTAATGCTGGTCCGGAAAATTATTATCATATTCAGCCTTACCTAAATTACTGACTTTTAATAAATAATTCTTGTAACCTTCTAAAGTAAAAGGGCTGCTGGTAAAAATTATTTTTATTCTATTAGCAACCTCACCTAATAGTTCTAAATCCGCATTGCCTGATTTATAATTATCAGCATAAAAAGTTATTAAAAAAGACCCCTGGTATATCTCACCGGGGCCTACTTTTATATGTCTATTCTCTACTGTAAAGCTGGGATTTACCATATTTACGGGTTTTTTAGAACCTTTAACCACTCTAACTTCTCCGAGTAAATTCCCTAATACGTCATCACCGGCAATTCTCAACACTGCCGGTTTGAGTATAATATTTATATCCAAGTTTACACCTACTTAATCACAGTTGTTCTAACTGTAGTTCGTAATGCGTCAACCAGTCTTTTACATTAACTACCTTATATTTCTGGTCTACCAAATCTCCCTGCATGATCTTTGAAAATCCACTGCCGAATGTAATATCATCGATCCCTATAAAACCGGTGAGGGCTTTATTGTAAGTTGAGTCCCTAAAACTGTCCGCTTCCCTCCCAGTTTTTGGCTGGAGGTCTATCTCTGCTTCAGCTACTAATACACTTTCAGCATCATTCCAGTTACCGGTAGAATTATTTAAACTACCGCCGGTAAATCTCTCTATTTTAACTGTGGTAAATTTACCATCCTTGGGGAATCTCAATACATTACCCTCTTTTTCTGGACGGTGGTTATTGGACTACCGCCTATTTCTTCATATTTTTTTACCGCCCTGTCCAGGTTCTGCTTGCTGACGCTTACCCCGCCCCTTTTATAAGCGGTAATCCTCTCGGGGTCTGCCCTCACAATATCCATAACTAGGGCTGCAGTTTTATATACATTACCACTGCAGTCCTTAAGCAATTCTTCTAAGACATCATCATCAGTAAATACATTTTTATCTATATCCCAGATTAAATGCCTTAACTTGTGGATATCATCCATGAAGTTCTTCCTTTATCTTTTTAAGTAGTTCATCTTTTTTTAACTTTGAATACCCTTTTATCGATAATTCTTTTGCCTTGCTCTTAAGCTGCTTTACTGACATATCTTTATTGATTACTTCTTCTTTAATAACGGTTACCTTACCGGCTTCAGCTTTCTTTTTACCCCATTTTTTATCACACCTGAACTTATCACCGGGGCTGTATATCTTTTTATCTTCACCAGTAGGGTAACCAACTCGCCACTTAGCTTTTACCAACATCATATTAACTTACCACTCCCATCTCTATGCCTGCACGTCCATGAACAGGATGTATTCTGGGTTGTACACGGCCGGCCACATTTCTACCTTCATGAAGTGCCAGTATCTCATTGGGTCGAACTCTTCATACATAGTGGTAAATATGCCGGGAGTAAAGTCGTTTTCTGCTACCGGACCCATTACCAGTCTGCCTGTGTCTTTAATCTCCTGTTTACCAGCTCTTTTTACCAGTACTACCCTGTTTCCTGGTATTAAGTACTCATTATTGGTCGGCCTGCCGTTCGGTCCTTCTGTGTTGACTTTAACATCATGAATCTTAATTGGAGGATATCCTAGTTCGGACAGGTAATCATTTACTTCTCCCAGTGAAATCCTGGTAGCATTATCTGAGAATTCACTTGCTACCTCAGTAGAACCGGTTATCTGCTTTGCCTGTGCCTTTCTCAATAATATTTCATCCGGCATTTCATCATTAGTTTCATAGTAAATATCACAGGCATTAATAAGATCGCTGAGAGGTTTCGGTGAAGCTCCGTCCCAGGGATCTCCTTCCAGGGCTGTTGAGTCTATCTTGTGGTTATCGGGTAATCCGAAGTCCACAGAAATTACATTATTATCATTGCGGTCCTGAAGGGTTATAGATCCCTTGGCTAATACCTGGAACCTCAGCCACTCTCTTCTGGCCTGGGCTGACCTCACATTCCGGGCCGACTGGTCTAAGATTCTCCTCAGGTTAGACTTGAGCTCACTGTCGTTTCTGGGATTGAATATCTTATTTAATACGGTCTTATTGACTTCAAACTTCTGCCCGAAGGGAGCAACGGAACCTGCAACTTTTTTAACTGCCGGTCCACCGACTATTGGTGTTTCCGCATCTCCCCGCGCCATCATCTTGGCCATTGCCACCGTATTGTCAAATATGTGGTATACCCAGTCGTAGTCGTGTTCATTTTTTGCTGGTAAATACCTGGATCCTATATATTTTTCGGGATCCCCTATCTCTTCTAGAAAACCCAAATAGTCTATGCCTAGTTTAGTCTCTATCGTATCTATTAACTGGTTTTTATTCATGTAATATCATCCCTTTACTCAAAATTAATTTGCGGCAGGTCCTCTGCCACGATGCTGTCGTAGTTCGGCATTCGATCTGAAAAAACAGCCCCGTGGAGGAGGCCTCCTACCACAGCATCTTCAAGGCTCACGTCTATCATTTCGAGGCAGACAAGGGCTGCCTTTGAGGTGCCGTCGTTTTTCTGGATAACAGTTCCTTCTGCGTGGCCGACCGCTATACCGTCTACTTGCAGTTCGCCGGCATCGCGGTCAACTGCTACCACTACTGCTGTTTCTTCTCCCGATCCGCCTGGATCGCAGATTACTTCATCGCCGACCTGCCAGTTGTCCCATTCCGTAGTATTTAAATTCTGCAGTGGAATAGTGTTATTGGCCGTATCAGCCCCAGCGGTATCAACTTTATCCCGAGTCACGGGTCCGTATAATCCGCTGGCCGTAATCTGGCCCAGGGCACATCCGGGAGGAATATATTTTCCACCGGTTGAAGCTTTATCCACCACTATCATACCGTCTATATACCTGGCATGTTTACTTTTTAATATTTGTATAAACTCTGTCTGCTTACTTTCCCTTGGTTTTAGTGTCAACTTTCTCACTCCTTATTAATTTACATAACCTAATTCTTTTGCTACCTGCCTGGAATTTTCCCTTTTCTGTTCGTCCAGTTCCCCACTTCCACCTGGATTGGTCGGACCAGAGGTATTTTTTCCCCCTCCACCGGTAAAAAGATCCGGCTTCTCTTCCTTGAAATCAGCAATTATTTTTCTCACTCCGACCTTTTTACCGTTTTCGGTCAAAAAATTACCGCTCTCATCGGTAATATTAAGGTTACCGTCAGAGTTTATCCGCAGTTTTTCCTTGACCTGATTTTTCTCAACCAAATATTCAAAGTATTCTATGTCGGCTACCCCGGCTTCCAAAGCAGCCATCTTCAATTCGTAATCCTTGACCAGTCCGTTCCTCATGTTAGTTTTAGTGTCTTCTAGTTTATTGATTTTCTCCTGGTATTTTTCTACTTTATCGGGGTCTACCAGTTCTTCCATCTCGTTTTTCAGCTCTTCAATCTCGCTTTCGTATGCAGCTCTCTCCCGGTCTAACCGCTCCTTGACCATTTCATTTACTTCCTTTTGAGTCAAAGAGTTATCGGGGTGACTGTCTTTCTCAACTATATTACTTAAGCTTTCCCTTATTTCATCAGTTATTTCGATATCGTTTTCTTTTAATATGTTTAATACTTCCTGCACATCTTATCTCTCCTTTCCAAAGTGAAAAAACAAAAAAAGAAAAACAAAAAGTGTCCGTGCGGACACTTTTATGCTCTCTTTTATTTAATTGATATATATCTTCTGTTACCTTTCTGTAAGTTTAAAATCTAAAAGTTAAATAACACATGCATCTCGGGTGCGGTATTCCTGGCAACATCGAAAGTTTGTATACTCCAACTCCTAAACCAGAATGATTCTCGCCCGCATATTTTTCGCACACTTCATAGTAATCATAATTAGGGTGGCGTGGTGATAAATTCCACTTGATGCCTTTTACCAAGTTTGAATC
>CAZGMM010000085.1:9641-10712 GCA_964526845.1 uncultured Halanaerobiales bacterium
TTTTAACAATAGCCAGGTTGCTTTTCTGATTATCCTCCAATATATTTTTTTCATAATACTTTAATGCTTTTATTTGCCCCAGCAGGGCTATCTTTACCGCCTGTAGGATATAATCGGATACTATATTTTCTGTTTCTATCTTTAGCCAGCTGTTTAATATATTTATGCTTTTTTTAATCTTATTTATTGAAGGCTTTTTTAATTTACCGCTCCCGGTGGAATGGTCAAAAGCAATTTTCCTTGTTTTCTCGAGGTATATATCTAATATACCTCTGTATTCATTTTTGAAGCCGGCTATTTTCTTTAAGTACAACTTTCTGTATTTTTTCTGGATAACTTCTACTTTATTATGTTTCATTAAAAATCTTCTTCTAACCCTAGTTCTTCTTTCAGCCTCTGGCTGTAAAGGTCTTCTATTTCTGCCTCATTTTCTATTAATTCTTTTTCCTTCTGCACATCTTCAATACCCCTCTCCTGCATTACGGTCTCGCGGGATTTAATTTTATTGGTTATTTCTTTTTCCTGCACTTCCATTTTTTCTTTGTCATCTGCCGGCAGCCCGGACCTGATGTGCACCCTGGGTTTAAATTCCTTGATCTCAAAGTTAGTATCCAGGTTATCTGCCTCAGCCATCTTGAAGACTTTCCTTACTATATTCTCTAAAGCTGACTTGATTAGGTTTGCCTTTTCATTGGTCTTGCCGATGAAGGACTGGTAGATGGTCCGAAGCGCTACCCCGGTCGGTACTCCTCCAGCTCCCATGCCGCTGCCCAGCCGGTTTAACTCTATCCTGGGCACTTTCGTTACTATGCTTACTAAATCCAAATACTTATCTAATGTGTCGTGCAGGCCCTGGAAGTTACCTGCTTCTATTGTGCCTAATTTGGGGATCTTATCAGCCGATGCGGGTATTATGTGTAGTTTTCCCGGCCCAGTTTCTATCTCTTGGGGTTCCCCGGTCTCGGGATCCAGCGGCTGATTTGCCCCTAGGAGGAATGTCTGCGTAAAGGCTTCTTTATCGGAGGTATATACTAAATCAGTTATTGACTTGTTTAATGCATTCTGTAAATC
>CAZGMM010000086.1:0-3825 GCA_964526845.1 uncultured Halanaerobiales bacterium
ACACCTTATTTAACATCTTAGACATTGCACCAGATTCTTCACCTACTTTAATCATATGAACTAATAATTTTGGAAACTCTTCTCTTTTTTGTAATGGGTCAGATAATGTTGAACCTTCTCTTACTTTAATTCTTGCATCTGTTAAAGCTTGAGCATAAACCTGATTACCAACAACTCCTTCCACGATAGATAACGAAGCTAATAAATCAACCCCGCTTGATAGTAATACAGCTAAAGTACTAGAAAATCTTGACAGATAAATCTTTTTCATCATTGTTCCAATTTGTGGAATTTTCAACAACATTCTATCTGTTCTTAATCTTCCCTCAGGAGTATTCCGATAATTTTTAAATAAAAAGAATAATCCTACTAATATTAAACCTATTAACCACCAATAACTCTGCATAAAACTACTTAAACCTAATAATATTCTTGTTGGTAGAGGCAATTGAGCCCCAAAACCTTCAAACATTGTAACAAAAGTAGGTACAACATTTGTTAATAAGAAAATTACTACTAAAAATGCAATTACCATAATTGTTACGGGATAATATAATGCAGATTTAATTTTCCCCTGCAGTTCATCCTGTTTTTCATAATGTACTGCTATTCTATCTAATACATCACCAATAATACCACCGGTTTCACCAGCTCTCACCATTTGAACAAAAAGTTCTGGAAAAACATCAGGATGTTTAGATAATGATTCAGATAAATCAGAACCCGTTTCGATATCTTCAGTAACAGCTATAACAACTTCTTTCAATTTTGGATGATCAATTTGATCTCTAAGTATATCAAGAGCATCTATTATACTAATACCCGAGTTAATCATGGCCGAAAACTGTCTTGCAAATACAGCTAAATCATTTAGCTTGACTTTTCTTTCAAATATATTAATATCAGATAAATTTATTCCTTCTCTTTTTCTTTTAATATCTAATATATAATAGCCTTTTTTCCTTAGATTTTGGGCAAGCATATTTTCATTTTCTGCTTCTAAACTTCCTTCAATTTTTTGCCCTTTTTCAGACCTTACTTCATACTCGAACATTGGAGCCATTTTTAACCAACTCCTCTTATAAGTTTAATAACTGGCTTCTCTAGAAAGTCTTTTTTCTACATACTTTCTATTGTCTGCTCTTCTCAGCAGAATGTCTTTACTAATTGTTCCCTGATTAAATAAGTCTAATAAATAATTGTCTCTTACTACCATGCCGTATTTACTACCAGTCTGCATAATAGAATGTAATTGGTGACTTTCTCCTTCACGAATTACATTTTTAACAGCCGGAGTACCAATCAAAATACCAACCGCTCCCACACGGCCTGATCTATCTGCTCTTGGTAGTAACTGTTGTGAAATTACTCCATTTAAGGTAGCAGCAAGCTGTATTCTAACCTGTTCCTGTTGATGGGGTGGAAAAACATCAATGATACGATCTATAGTAGCTGGTGCACTGTTAGTGTGCAAGGTAGCTAACACTAAGTGACCAGTTTCTGCTGCTTCTAAAGCAATTGAAATAGTTTCTAAGTCACGCATCTCACCGACAAGGATAACATCGGGATCTTCCCGTAAAGCAGATCTTAAACCATTAGCAAATGTTTTGGTGTCTACTCCAACTTCTCTCTGGTGTACAATACAGTTTCTATGTGCATGTAAATATTCTATGGGATCTTCAAGTGTAAGAACATGTTTTGCTTTCTTTTCATTGATTTCATTTATCATTGCTGCCAGAGTAGTTGATTTACCACTACCGGTCGGTCCTGTACATAACACTAACCCCATCCTCATCAGAGCTAACTTTTTTAGAGTATTGGGATAACCTAATTCATCTACTGTGGGAATCTTTTGAGGAATAACCCTCATAGCAATTCCAATTGATCCCCTTTGTCTATATATATTAACCCTAAATCTGGAAACTCCTGGTACACTGTAAGAAAAATCTACTTCGCCCTTTTCCTGGAAATGTTCAAATAGATCATCACTTAACATTTTTCTAGTCATCTCTTTTAAGTCTTCCATCTCTAATTTGCGTGGATATTCCTGATAAATCTGTAAATTACCATTATAACGGATGATTGGTTTCGATTTTACAGTTAAATGTAAATCAGAAACACCATCTCTGTCTACTACATTTGTAAATAATTCTTTCATTTCCATCTTTAATCCCCCCCTAGACAATTACACGGGCAAGTTCTTGGTAGGATGTAAGGCCTTGTTTAACTTTTTCGATTCCGTCATGTTTTAAGTCAACCATTCCCTGTGTTCTTGCATATTCTTTTATATCTATTTCATCGGCGCCCTTCACAATCATTTTTTCTACTTTATCATCAACAGTTAGAATTTCCTGAACAGCCATACGACCTTTATAACCGGTCTCTCCACATTTATTACATCCCTTGGCTCTATATAAGGTAGTCCCCTCTTCTAAGTCCATAAACTCTTGTTCTTCTATGCCTGCCTCATAAGGCTCTTTACAGTCAGCACAAAGTCTTCTAACCAGCCTTTGAGCCATCGCCCCAATTACAGTTGAGGCAACAAGATAAGGTGGTATACCCATATCTACTAAGCGGGTAACAGAACTTACAGAGTCATTGGTGTGTAAGGTACTTAAAACCAAGTGACCGGTTAAAGCAGCCCTTACTGCAATTTCGGCTGTTTCTTCATCACGTATCTCACCAACCATGATAATGTCCGGGTCCTGTCTTAATATTGATCGTAAAGTATTGGCAAAACTTAAGCCTACTTTTTCTTTAGCATGGACCTGATTAATACCTGATAACTGATATTCAACCGGGTCTTCAATTGTTACAATATTTTGTTCAACATTGTTCAGTTCATTTAAAGCTGCAATTAAAGTAGTTGATTTACCACTTCCGGTTGGTCCTGTCACAAGTATTATTCCATGTGGTTGGGTTATAAGGTTTTCAAATCTACGCAAGTTATGGTCCGTAAAACCTAAATTTTCTATATTAATCAAGCTATCATCTTTAGTTAATAACCTGATAACTACCTTCTCTCCATTAACTGTAGGTAAAGTGGAAACACGCATATCTATACTCATGCCCCGTACATTCATCGCTATACGACCATCCTGGGGAATTCTTCTTTTTGTAATATCTAAGTCCGCTATAATCTTTATCCTCGATACCAAAGCGGCCTGGGTATATTTGGGGGCAGTCATATGTTCTCTAAGTACACCATCAACCCTATATCTAATCCTAACAATATTCTCCTGCGGCTCAATGTGAATATCACTTGCCCTTTTTTGAATGGCCTGATTGATAATCATATTGGTCAAACGCACGATCGGTGCATCTTCCACCATTCTTTTTAGTTCATCTATTTCTGGTTCATCTTCTTCTGATTTATAATAATCAAGACTTTCAAAAACATCAGAAGAATCTTCACCTGTCTCATAGATCTGGGACATAACTCTACTTATCTCAGATTTTGTTGCAATCATTGGTTTAACTCTTAAGTTCGAGGTCATCTCCATATCATCGATCGCTAATAGATCGGAGGGATCACTCATTGCCACCTTAAGGGTATCACCATCCTTAGAAACAGGTACAGCGTTGTATCTTTGGGCAATATTTTCAGGTATATATTGAGAAAGTGAGGGGTCAATAACGTATTTTGATAAATCAGCTCTTTCTACACCGAGCTGAAATTCTAATACTTCCACTAAATCGCTCTCACTTACATAGCCTAAATCTAATAAAACATCTCCCAGTCTCTTATCGCTATCTTCTTGATGGTCCAGTGCTTTTTCCAGCTGATCTCTTGTTATATATTTAAATTCTATTAATAACTCACCT
>CAZGMM010000086.1:3925-10658 GCA_964526845.1 uncultured Halanaerobiales bacterium
CTGATTTTTTATACATTAACACATTGCCTATTCCTTATATGAATGATAAAGAACTTTTTTGTTATTTCTATACTTAGCTATTATTTCGAAATTTATTTCTTTTTCTTCATATTTATTACTTTTTTCCATATTTATTCTAATATTATAATCACTACCAAACCATAAATCAAGCGGATAATCAAGATTTATACTGTCTTTTTTTATTTTCTCTATAATAAAAAGACCTCTATGGGCTGCCATTTCAGTCTTTTTCTTAATTATATAATTATTTACTATTTTATTACTTAACACACTATTATTCAGCAGAGAAGCCGCCGAAATCCCTGTTAATAATAAAGCTAAGAGTACAAATAGTAAAACAAATCCTTCTTGTTCTTTAATATTTTGATACCCCCTCATTTAATACAGTATATACTGATAAGATTTTTGTGAATCTGCAAATCTTATATTTAGATTAAATAAAGTTTGGTTATTTATATCACTCCCTATCTCTCTAATTGATATTTTCTTTACTCCATTTAAGATCGGTTCCTTTTCTATATAGCGGAGTATACTGTCCTGAAATTCGTACTTTTCGATTCCTACAGCCGGTTTATCCTTGGATTGGTATAATACAATCTTAAATAGTTTATTACTATCTTCTTCTTTAATTGTTAATTTGCCGTCTGTCTTAGCTATATAGGCTGATGAGGACTCATCAATTTTATTCTTTATCCACCGACTTAATAATATACTTTTTTGAACCTCAGTTCTTTTTTCCATCTCCTCTTTATATAATTTTGCAGAATTAAGTATAATTGAACTAAAGGTTATCATAATGATACTCATAATCGAGAGAGCCATTAATACCTCTACTAAGGTAAACCCAGCTTCATGTTTATTCTCTATCCCTTTCACCCCCTCTTGCAATTGTGCTAACAGAAAATGAATGTTTTGACCAGTTGACTGTTAATTTGATTTTATAGAGATTTTCAATTAACTTACCCTGGATATATAAAGGATCGATCTTAATTAATAATTTATCTACAAAACTATAAATTTCAGGCTTGTTGATCATTAATTTGATTAACTCATTTGAACTATATTTGAACTTACCCTTATTTATCTCAACTTTCTTTTGATCAATCTGAGATAAAACATCCTGACAGAGTTGAAAAGAAAGTCTCCTTTTTTCTGAGATATCATTGTACTTTTTAACACTGAAATAGGTATTGAAAAAAGCAAGGACTATTATTGAGAGTAATACTAAAGAAACAACTGTTTCAACTAAAGTAAATCCTTTATTATTTTGCAAGTCTAACCCTCCCCAATTGACTGACCACTATTTTATATAATTTAGAACCATATTTTAGGCCGATAGTACCATGGAGGGCTGTGCCATCATATCTAAATTCTATCCGGTCATAGTAATCATCTGTTATTTTTTTTTCATTTAGGTTTTTATATAAAACCATATAACCGGGATAAGTCCCTTCTTTTAAAACTCTATTATCTTCTTCATTATAGATAATATAATCAGACTTAAAGTCATTGTCTTTTTTATAGATATTATCTTTCCGATAAACTCTTACCTTAATACTCTTATTCTGATCTATCGCCTTATATCTTGCCCAGCGGAAGTCCATCATAATATTTCTAACCGTAATAATTGTTTCCCCAGTTCTATAGATATTTCTAGTGATAGGTGAAACAATCACAACTATTGAAATAATTGATATTACAGCCAGTAATTCTATTAATGTATATCCCTCCTGAAACACAAAAATCCCTCCCCTAATATTTCTATACTAGAGGAGGGATTTATATACCTTCCAGATATTAATAATATTTACATATTTTACTATATTTTTTATTTTCAAAAGGTTATAAATTACAAGTTATTGATTAATTCCTTAACAACATGGTATTCAACCATAGAATTTGTCCAAATTTCAAATGATTTGACAGCCTGGTAAATAAGCATCTCTATACCACTTACAATCGTTGCATTTTTCTTTTTACCAATCTGTAAAAAATTAGTTATCCTCGGTTTATAAGCCAAATCTATCAAGGTCTGTTCTTGGTTTATTAAATCTTCTTTTATAGGACTTTTATCTTCATATCTATCAGCCATCCCGAGGGGGGTAGTATTAATAATAATATCTGCTTCTTTTATTTTATCCTTTGAATTCTCACTATCCAATTCAAATATGTTAATATTATCAATTTCATTATCAAAAGTTTCTTTTACGAGATCAGCCTTTCTTAAAGTTCTATTAACTAAATTGACCTCTGCTGTATCTTGTTCAGTTAAATAATAGATAACAGCCCGGGCTGCACCCCCGGCTCCTATCAGAACTACTTTTTTATCGGAAAAATCAATCCCTTTATTATAGACCATCTCATCAAAGCCATCTACATCCGTATTTTTACCAATTAATATCCCATCTTCATTAATTATCGTATTAACAGCCCCGATCTTATCTACTTTTTCATCCACTTCATCTAAGTATTCGATAACTTCTTTTTTATAAGGGATAGTAACATTAACACCTTTAATATCTAATATCTTAATTGATTGAACTGCCTTTTGTAAGTTAGCCGGCTCAAGATCAAAAAGAAAGTAATGGTACTTAAGGCCTATTACATTGGCCAGATAATTATGAATATCGGGAGATAAAGAACCTCCGATATTTTGACCAAATAAACCAATAATTTTATTCTTATTAGTTTTATTCATACTCTTCACCTACCGTTTTGTCACCTATTTCTGATAAGATGATACCTGCAAAGATTAGTGCTGCTCCGATCATGCCCATAGTTGATAATCTTTCGCTTAAAATTAAAAAGGAAAAAATCGCTCCAAAGACCGGTTCCAGTGAAAAAATTAGGCCCGCGTGTGTAGAAGTCGTAAACTGTTGGGCTCTACTCTGGACAAAGATAGCTAGGGCAGTTGCAAATATACCGGTATAAACAATTACCATAATGCTGTTTGTGCTTATGGATCCAGAAGATGCTTCTAAGAAGGATACGATTGTACCCAAAACCATAACAGTTGTTATCTGCAGCCAGGTAATAACTAAGGGGTCCTCTTTTATTATATACTTACTTAAAAAGACGATCTGCATTGCGATGGAAACCGCACAGAAAAAGGTAAGCAGGTCCCCGATGTTAAAACCCGCTTCTGTAAAGCCGGTTAAAAAGTACATCCCGGTTAAGGCTAAAAAGACACCCAACCAGGAACTTAAAGTAGGGATTTGTTTTAAAACAAAAATAGAAAGAATCGGTACTATTATTACCGACAGTCCCGTAATAAATCCAGAGCGGGAAGCAGTTGTAAACTGCAGTCCATAGATTTGAAAGGCAAAACCGAAAAACAACCAGAGACCTAAAAAAGAACCGATTTTAAAGGTTCTCCAGTTAATCTTTTTTAATCTCTTATTTAAAATTAATGTTAAAACAATAAAGGCTGTAATGAATCTAAGTGAGATAAAATAAAAGGGTTTAACATTTCCCAGGGCAATCTTCATTAAGGGAAATGTTGTACCCCAAATCATAACAATAAATATCAATGATAAATCAGCTTTAAGCATCTTGTGTTTGTTAGCTTTATTAGACAACTAGATCAGTCCCTGATTAGATTGATGTATGTAACTTCTTTCCTAACTTCTCCTCATCAATAATAACGATCTTTCTCTTATACATCTTGATTATACCTTCATCTATAAAGTTATTCATAATCTTTGTCACAGTTACCCGTGATGAACCGATTAAGTTCGCTATCTCTTTATGAGTTAAAATTAGATCGATCATCTTACCACCGTTAATTTCAACCCCAAAATCATCAGCAAATCTCCGTAGTAAACTGGCCATGCGGCCGGCTGCATCATGAAAGACCAATTCTCTTACCTGACTGGTAAGCAGTCTGGTCTTTTTGGCCAGTGATTCAATTATCTTCAAGGCTAGGCCCGGTTTATCTGTAATAATCTCTTCCAGTTTTTCACGGGGAATAATTACTATCCTGGCCTTTTCCATTGCTTCAGCAGTTATGGGATGGGGATCTAGGTCAAAAAATGAGATCTCCCCCATTATATCGCCTTCCTGTAAGATATTTAATACCTTCTCTTTGCCTTCTGGGGAAAGCATGGAAAGCTTTACTCTACCTGAAACAAGCAAATACAGGCCTCCGTACTCATCATTTTCAAAAAATATGATTTCTCCTTTTTGGTAGTATTTTTCATAAGAACTCTGACAAACTAATTCGAGTTCATCTGGTTTTAGTTTTGAAAAAACTGTTAAATCTTTTAGACAGCTCTGCAGTTCTTCCATATCTATTGGCCTCCTTTATCGTCCTTATCATAATTTATTTTAAAGAACTTACTTATTCTATCCATTAATGATAGATCATCTACTTCCGGAAATTCATATCCACAGTTGGGACAGCGAATTAAACCACAGTTGTTTTTATGAAGGGGACAGCCTTCACAACCTTTCTGTGATTTTCCCTTTGTAAAGTTATGTCCACAGAGAGGACAGATAATCATCTTTTCTTGATCCTCTGCCATTAACTATTCCCCTCCTCGGAGCATTTCTTACAAATACCGTAAAATTTAATAATATGATCCTTGATTTCAAATTCATATTCTTCTTCTAACTTGCGTTCAAAATCGCTGAGCGCTTCATCATTAAATTCGATGATCCGGTCACAGTTGATACAGATCAAATGATGATGGTGTTTTTCAATCAAGTTCAATTCATAATATTTAAACTCATCATTAAAATCAAGCTTTTTTAAAATACCAAGACGGTGGAATAATTCCAGGTTTCTATAGACAGTTGCTAAGCCTATACTTTCATCTCTATTTTTAAGTATATCTAAAAGTTGCTCAGCATTAAAGTGCTTTTCTTTATATTTTAAAAAAACTTTTAATAATTCTTTTCTCTGTTTGGTCAATCTATAATTATTCTCTATTAAAATCTTCTTAAATTTTTTAAAATTATTTTTTTCGCTCATAAGGGGCTTCCTCCTTTGGAAAATTACAACAAGGCAAACATTTTAAAGATTCTATTATAATAATATCATGAATACTAATAAAACGTAAACTATTGACTTTATATGTAATAAATAGTATAATTATTACACAATATAAAAATAAAATACTGTTTTCTAATTAAGGAGGTGGGAATTTGAAGTCTACTGGTATTGTTAGAAAGATAGATGACCTTGGTAGAATGGTGATCCCGATTGAACTCCGTAAAACTATGAATATTAATAAAAAAGATCCCATGGAAATCTTTGTTGAAGATGACAAGATTATTCTAAAAAAATATGAGCCCGCTTGTATATTCTGCGGAAGTGCTGATAACACTTTCGAATATAAGGGAAGAACAATTTGCCAAAGCTGTATGGAAAAAATGGAAGAAAAGGCAAAAGAATGAAATACAAAAAAGTAGCACCTGATATCAAAAGCAGGGTGCTACTTTTTTTATATATCTATCTTGCAAATACATGATCTCCAATTTTTAATGTTATCGGTCTTTTTGATATCCAGCTTACATTGGTCGCAACATCTGGATTGTAAAAATAGAGTGACTCATGGGTTGGATCGTAACCAACCAGGGCTGCTCGGGCAGCATTTATTGATTTTTGGTCTGGAAATAGGTTGGCCTGTCCATCTATGAGACTGCTGAACTGGCCTCTTTGTAAAATTACCTCCCTAATTGAACTTGGGAATTTTTTCTCGTCAACTCTGTTTAAGATAACAGCTCCCACGGCAACTTTGCCGGCAAAACTTTCTCCCCGGGCTTCCCCATGGATAACTCTCGCTAAGAGTATAATCTGATCCCTTGTAATATCCATTCTATGGTAGATATTATTGTTAGGAAGATATTTATATGTGGACTTACCCGCAATTCCGTCTACGTTCAGTCCATAAGCTTTTTGGAGCCGTTGCACGGCCTCCTCTGTCTTTTTACCGTAAATACCATCTATCTTACCTTTATAGAACTCTAAATGACTTAATCTCTGCTGTAAAATCGCAACATCTGAACCTTCATCACCATACTGTAGAACTCTGCTTCCCAACTCATTAAAGTCTTCCGCTTTCAGTACACTCACATAACTCACTAATATGAACAATGCTATTACAACTATCGTCAGCATCTTTTTCAAACTTCTGTAAATCATAATTATCCCTCCAATAATCAATCATGGTACATCCCTCTCTTTATAACAAGTCGTTCCAAGAAACGCATGATTTTTGTTGTTATAAATTCATCTTCATTTAAAGGGTCCACTAAAATTGTGGTAAAACCCATCCTGTTGCCACCCAGAACATCAGTAAATATTTGGTCACCAATTACTGCAATCTTATCTTTCTTAATATCAAGAATATTTAAAGCCTTCCTAAATGCTTTTTTTCTGGGCTTCACAGCTGTTCCAATGGCTGGGATGTCCAATTGATTGCTGAAGTACTCAACTCTTTTTTTCATTCCATTAGATATAAGGCATAATTTATAACCTTCTTTGATTAGTTTTTTAAACCAGTTAAATACTTCATCACTTAATTCTTTGTCATTCCAAGGGACAATTGTATTATCTATATCGACAATTATACCCTTAATATCCTGATCTCTAAAGTCTTCAATATCAATGTCAAATATACTTTCATAATAGATATCTGGATATAATTTCTTCAAGATAACAGCCCCCGAAATTGACAACTTGTTTCATAAAGTAATCATAACTAATTAA
>CAZGMM010000087.1:0-10535 GCA_964526845.1 uncultured Halanaerobiales bacterium
TTCTTATATGCACTTGTTTAATAGTCAGCACAAACCAATATTTTTTTAAAATTTATTGATCTTTCTATATTTTTACTTTATTTACTGCGTTTATTGGGCAAGATATCTCAACTGGATTTCTTCACTCTTCACTCTTTAATAAAGTAAAAAAACCAGCTTTATAGCTGGTTAAATGTCTACTGATTTTCTTTTTCTTCAAAGAAAGCTTTAATATTCATAGGTGGCATTTGTACCGGACCAATTTGCATTTCCATAGTCATATGACTAATAATACTTCTGATATAAGGAAATAGTATAGCTAAAGTATTTTTTTTGATTATTTCTTGATGCATTTGATTTTCTTCATCAAAATTAGTCAAAGTAAACAAACCAATAATTTTCATCTTCAAATAAAAAGGTTTATTTTTAACTGCAAAATCTTCATCAAATATACGGCATGTTACTATTCTTTTAAAATCATTTTGGTTTCTTTTAATATCAAAATCAAAATCAAAATCTACATTAATTTTTTTATTTTCCTTATTTTCAAAATTATCATTTTTCTTAAATATGAATTCATCTACATAATAATGATTAAATTCAAGAACGCTATTTTTTTTATTCATGCTGCTAATAACTCCATTTCACTCTCATCTTTTTGCAAATCACTATTTATAAGCTGTTCAAATATATATTCCTCATCTTTATTGCAGATATACACCTCAACTTCAGAAATATAATCTTCTGCCTCTTGTTCTTTTACATTAATTCCAACTTCATTTAGATCATCTATTAACTCCTCTTTAGAAACATTATCAAAATATGAATCAATTTCTTCTTCAATCTTATCAGGATTAATATCTAAATTTTCATTTTGTTTTAATTCCGCTAAACTATCCATTATCAACCCTCCCTTTATAAATCTCTTCTATAGAATGTTCATCAATATTTTCTTGACTATCTACAGACATTATTGTGCAATTTGGTATTCTAGATCTAACTAAACCTTTTCTTTCTTTAGTAAATTTAACATATAAATGTGAAATAATAACTCCAACACTAGAATTATTTTTTATATGCTCTAATAATTTAAAATCATATTCAAAACCATGATTACCACTATATTCTTCTTTTAAATCATAATAACTTAAAGTGTCTAATAACCTTCTGCGATATTTGTTAAATAGATCTAAACCTTTATCTTCAGTAAGATTCAAAATAGTTATGCCTTCTAAATTAATATCGCTTTTTAATACTGAGCATCTTTCATAATTATATTCTTGATTATCATCATTCCAGGCTGCCGCAATAGCCCATTTTGCAGCAAGATTAATCGGTTCTTCCCCTATACCGTCTATAAAAAAATATATCCCATCTCCAAGCCAATGAGAAGTATCATGTTCATAAGTAAAATTATTTTGTTTTATACTTTCAACATTATTACTATTTGTCCCATGATAACCAGTAATTTCTTCTGACATAATCCCACCCTTGCATTTTATTATCAAATTAAAATTAGGCATATTTAGCCGGTAATGGTAATTCATTTCTAGTATTTCCAGCATCCTTTTATATATTTATAACTATATTCACTTTTCTCATAAAATATTATTTAAGATAATCACCTTTTAATTACTTTATGTGTTATAAATATTAACACAATAATTCATATATTTAAAGTTTTTTCAACAAAAATATTTGACAACTTATATTTTGGCTTTTGAAATTAATTAAACTCTTCAATATTTAACTTCAATAATAAACCTGAATATCCTTCCTCCAAATAAGCTTTATTTAATAATTACTAAGCTTTATAAATTTTACATTTTTACTTCTGTTTATTTGTCAATTTGGTTATTCCTCATTATTAATAATTTCCTCTATATAAAGAACTCAGTTCTTTGTGAGTTATTAATTATAATTTTTTAAAGGCCAATTTAATTTAAATAACATTAACTAGATATTATAACAGAAATTATTCATCACATTTTTCTAATATATCTCCGTCTACTATAACTGTCCCACATTCATATTCTTCTATTTCATAAACACCTTCTATTCCCTCTCTACCCCAATACTCTTCAGTTGACTTTTGAGTTAGTGGTGCTTCGCATATCGGGCAAACCAACCCAATATATAATTCTTTCATTGCTTCTTGTTTTTCTTTTAATTTTTTTATTTGTCCTTTTTTTTCTTCAATAAGCTTTTTATTTTTTTCTTTATCTTCAGATAATCTATTAATTTCGTTTTCTAATATATTGATTCTTTCTGAAAACCTTTTTAAAATATTACCAGGAGTATTTTTTTCTAATTCATCTATTTTGGTCTTTAAAAATTCTTTTTCTTCTCTTAATGTTTCTATAGTTGCATCTTTAGATCTAACATATAACCGGTAAATAAAAAACACAGTTCCTACATATATGATAATTGAACTTATTTGAGTATAAAAAATTGTGTTGTTACCCATTTTATAATTCTCCTTTTAATATTTATATTATTCTATTTATTATTTTATAGATTATAATAAAAATACCTTTTTATATTAGTAAATTATCTCACAGAAATCAAACCAATAAGTAATAAATGATTATGGAGTTAAACTTTTCTATAACTTTATATTACAAAAGATAAACCAGAGTAATTAAAAAATCAAAAGTAACACCTGTTTCTACTCCTAAATTAAGCAGTTTCAATTGTATGTAAATTATACCTAAAAATATATTTTCATGTAGTTCAAACGATGTAAAAAGAAGCTGTAAAAAAACTTAAAATTAGTAAAAGTGGAACTCATGGCTACAAAATGGCTACAAAACAGAAAAAAGCCCAGTGATTTACTCACAGGGCTTTCCCTATAATCCTTGTTATATCAACACATAGAAATGGTAGACCATCGGGGACTCGAACCCCGAACCTACTGATTAAGAGTCAGTTGCTCTTCCGATTGAGCTAATGGTCTACTTAAGAAATAATTCCGTATCTATTTTTAAATAAAAATTATGTTTATAATAAAAAATGGGGTGGGTAATGGGTCTTGAACCCACGACCTCAGGAGCCACAATCCTGCGCTCTAGCCAGCTGAGCTATACCCACCATGTTAGAATGGTACGCCTGAGAGGATTCGAACCTCTGACCTACGGATTAGAAGTCCGTTGCTCTATCCAGACTGAGCTACAGGCGCATATTATTATGGAGCGGGAAACGGGGCTCGAACCCGCGACCCTCAGCTTGGAAGGCTGATGCTCTAGCCAACTGAGCTACTCCCGCTCACAGTGTTTTTTTTCTTGCGACAAGTATTAGTATAACTTAAATTGACGCTTTGGTCAAAATTTTCTACTATTAAATATTCTTAATTATATATGATAAGAGCTGTTTAAGTACATAATACTCTTAATATCTACTTTTTAATACCTTTTTCATTTTTTCTAATGCATCGGCTCTATGACTGATTTTATTCTTTAAACTTACTGACATTTCAGCAAAAGTCTTATCATATTCCGGTACATAAAAGAGGGGGTCATATCCAAAACCTCTTTCTCCTCTTCTTTCATCTAAAATATATCCTTTACAGTAACCTGAAACGGTATACTCCTTATTTCTTTCAGGATCTACCACTGCTACTACAGTTCTAAATTGGGCTCTCCTTTTTTCATAGGGAACTCCCTTTAACACCTCTAGTAGTTTATCATTATTTTCCTTATAAGTAGCTTCTTCATGGGCAAAACGTGCGGAATGAATACCTGGCTTTCCATTTAGATATTCCACTTCAAGTCCTGTATCATCTGCTAATGTTAATAGATTTGTTTTTTTAGCCCGGTCTCTTGCCTTTTTTAGAGCATTCTCTTCTAAAGTATCTCCATCTTCAATGACCTCTCCCATATTATCAAAACCGGCCGGAGTTACAATTTTAAAGTCCAATTCTTTAAAATGGTCCTTAATTTCAGTTATCTTGCCAGAATTAGAACTTGCTACTAGTAGTTTTCTTGTCATCTATTTTAACCCCACACTTTGCTTTTGTTTTTGGATTAAATCTAAAATACCTTTTTCGGCCAAATCTAAAAACTTATCCATTTCTTCTCTAGTAAAGGGATCTTTTTCAGCAGTACCCTGGACTTCAATGATTTCTCCATTTTCATCCATGACTATATTCATGTCTACCTGGGCATTTACATCTTCTTCATAACATAAGTCCAGTAAGTATTCTCCGTCTACTATCCCAACACTAGTGGCTGCAGCAAATCCTTTTAAAGGTGATTCTTCTATCATATTATTTTCTAACATATATTGAACTGTATCATATAAGGCAACAAAGGCACCTGTAATGGAAGCTGTTCTGGTTCCCCCATCAGCTTGAATAACATCACAGTCTACCCAGAGAGTTCTTTCTCCAATCTGCTCTAGGTCAATAATTGCCCTTAAAGAACGACCTATCAATCTCTGTATTTCACGGGTGCGGCCGCTTCTTTTACCTTTAGCTGCCTCTCTTATTGTTCTAGTCTGAGTAGATCTGGGTAAAAGTGAGTATTCTGCGGTTAACCACCCCTTATTTTGGCCTCTTAAAAAATATGGTACACTATCTTCTACTGAAACAGTACATATTACTTTGGTGTCTCCCGTGGAAACTAAAACTGATCCTTCTGCATACTTAGTAAAATCTCTTTCAATTTCTGTCTCTCTTATTTCATCATTATTACGTCCATCTACTCTGTCATTGCTCATATTATTCCTCCTAAGTACATATATCTTTGTATCCTAATTTTACAGGATTTAAATCCTAAAGTCAAAACAGGAAAAAACCTAGAATTTAATAAAATATTATGCTATAAGATATTAAATATATAGTTAATTCATTATACTTAAAACAAATATTATAAAAAGAAAACCCCGAATGGGGCTGTAAAAATTAAATGTATTTATAATATTCTCCTTTTAATATACTACTCATTTCTCTGGTTTTTTCTAAAATAAATGGTAGACATTCCTCTATCTTTTCATCAGTAAATCGCATAACAGGTCCTACTATCGAAACCGCGGCCACGGGATCTCCATATTGATTTATTAAAGGAATTCCCAATGCATTAATATAATCTTCATATTCTTCCTTCTCTAATGCATATCCTTTTTCTTTTATCTCTTCTAACTGTTTAAATAACTTATCTTTATCAACGACGGTATTTTCTTTGAATTTCTTTAAGTCCGAAATTTTAAGAATCCTCTCTACTTTTCCCTGAGGCATAAAAGCCAACATCGCTTTACCAACAGCTGTACAAAATAATGGTACCTTTCTTCCCATTATAAGATGGGCTTTTAATACTTTGCCCGGTTCTTCTCCAAAAAGACAAACCCCTTTATCATTTTCTCTAATAAAAATATTGGTGGTTTCCCCACAGTGATCAACGATCTCTTCAATAACAGGTCTCAGCCTTAAAAGATATTCACGTAAATCCCTATCTTTCATCCAGCCGTAAAATACTTCTGATCCAATATTATAATTTTTGCTGCTTTGATTTTGAGTCAAAAATCCTTCTCTTTTCATCGTTTTTAACATGTGGTGAAGGGTACTGCGATTATAGCCAAACTCGTCGACTAATTCATTTGTGGGCACTTCACCTGGAGATGACATTATGTACTTTAAAACCTTCAAACTTTTTTGGACTGACCTTATGATGCCTTCTTCACTCATAACAGTCATCTCCCTTTTTAAATAATTATAATTTTACTAACTTTTTTTCTCAAGTAAAAATATTTAGCTCTTCAAACTCTAAATGAGGTAGCCTTAAATATTCTGTGCCTTTATCTAAAAATTTATGGGATACTTTATCTAGATCACTTACATAAAATTCATGTTCTTTAAAATCAATGGGATCTTCATCCTTGCCGCTTATCATACCCCTTACGGCTAAAATATTTTTAGCTTTTACCGCCATTGTTTCAGCCGGATTTATTAAAGTGACATCTCCTCCCATCACCTTTTTAATGACAGGTATCAAATAAGGGTAATGAGTACAACCTAAAATCAAGGTATCTATGCCTTTTTCTCTTAAAGGGTCTAAGTATTTATGAATCACTTTTTCAGTTTCAGTCCCTTTAAAATGACCTTCTTCAGCTAAATTAACAAAAGGTGGGCAGGCTTTAGCATGAATTTCAAAGTCATTACTTTCCTTTTTTAAATCTTCCTGATAGGCCCTGCTTCTTATAGTCCCTTTGGTACCTATAACTCCTATCTTATTATTCTTGGTAGCTTCTTTGACCGACTTAGCTACCCCATCAATAGTACCAAATAGCGGTAGCTTAACAGTTCTTCTAGTTTCTTTTAACAACATTGAAGTAGCTGTATTACAAGCCAGGATTATTGTTTTTACATTTCTAGTTTTGAAGTACTCAATTATCCTATATACATATTTTCTAACATCTTCTTTTGGTTTGGGTCCATAGGGAAGATGTAAAGTATCACCAAAATAGATGATCTTTTCCGCTTTCATAGTATTCATTACTTCTCGCGCTACGGTTAAACCACCTACGCCTGAATCTAACATACCAATTGCTTGTTTTTTATCTTCCATTTTTTTCACTCCTGATAGATTAATTACATGATTTTACTTCAAAATTTCCTGGTTCGGGGACAGCGGTACACTAAGATCCATGTGTCCCACAAGGGTCTCGACCTCTTCTCCTTCTATTAAAAATTTAACCTGCTTAACTCCCTCAAATTGGGCCAGCGTGTGAACAATCGAGTAAACTGTTAGGCGTTCTCCCGCTGAACCACCCCAGTGGTTCTTCACGATTTCTTCACTAAAATCAACACGTATTGTATCATTCTTCTTAGATGTATTCAAAACTTTAACCCCTTCGGGAATAGTTTTGGCTAAATCAGAATCAGTAGGCCCTGTAATAAGGGCATTGACAGCCTCCTTATAAAGGTTTCTACCTTTAATGGTTCTTTCTTCGGTTTCAAGATACATCGCATCTGGTGTGGCAAAGTAAAGATTGATAGTTTTTTCTTTTACTATTAGATTGGTTCTATCAATGAAATAGTATACTGCAAATATTACAAGAACAAATATGATCATTAATAATATGAGTTTGAATAGCTTGTTTTTCATTGATTTCCACCTCAATCCTTAAATTTTTCGAAATAGTCGAATATGCCCTGGCTGATCGCAACGGCAGCTTCTGTTAAGAAACCGTCTTTTTGCAGCATTTTTTCTTCCCTTTGATTGGATAAAAAGGCTACTTCTACTAAAACAGCAGGCATCTCCGTATATTTTACAACATAGAGATGTTCTTTTTTGACTCCCCTATCAAATAACTCCAGTCTATCTATGAGTTGTTTCTGTATATTTTCAGCTAAGAGCAGACTGTCTCCCGTCTTATTGGGAGCAATAAAGGTCTCGGTTCCATTGGAAGTATTCTTACTTGAGGAGTTATTATGAACACTTATAAATATTCTAGCCCCATTGTTATTAGCTATCTTGACTCTTTTATTTAAGGATATAAAGGTGTCATCTTTTCTGGTTAACATTACTTTGAAACCGTGGCTTTTAAGAATACTTTCTAATCTCTCTACTATTTTTAAGTTGACTTCTTTTTCCTGTAAGTTACTGCCGACAGCCCCGGGGTCAAAACCACCGTGGCCGGCATCTAATACGATCAAGTTATTTTCACTCTGTATTTCAGACTTGGCTAAGGCTATATTTATTTTATTATCCGGATTTTCAGACACTACATTATGGTTAAAGTACTTGCTTAATTCAAATACTACCCTTGTTACAGTTTCATCATCCAATTCAAATCTTCCCATTCTCATTTCTTTTATAATACCAACCGGTTTTGGTAATTTAACTTCATCCGGTGTTATTTCTTTTCCGCTAATATCAATCACTAAACGGTGTGGGTAAGAGAACTTTTTAACTTCATAATTAACCTTACCACTTACATTAATATTTATATTGGTATACATGTTTTGATCTAAAAGTTCAATATCATCAAATTTATTAGCAAAGCTTATCCGATGAATATAAATATTTTTACTGTACTGTTCCTGTGCATGTTCATAAGCTGTCATTTCACTTAAATCCGCTACAATCCTAACGATTTGACTATCAAATCTACCAACTCTTACTTTTTTAACGATATTTTCTTTGACCTTTATTTCATCAGCCATGTTATCTTCCCGGTAGGTATTAAAGAGGTTCACTACCAGGCGCGAGGGATTCTGTAAAGTAAATAAATCCGGTTCAATTGGGGCATCCGTTTTAAACATAATCTGATGGTCCTTATAAGCTAGGTCAAAGACCCTTGCCCTTTGAGCAGGTTTTAAGACGATTTTTTCACTATCATCCTGGTTTACAATGTTAAGATACTTCTTCTCCTTTAAATCCAGTACAACCCGTAAAATAGTGGGTTCAAACTGGAACTGACTGACCCTTACATCTTTAATCCATTTATTTTCATCAAGGTTCTTTTCGAATTCACTTAATAATACTCCCGGTATATCAAGCACCATTCTTCTTGGATCCTCTAAAAAAGAAACTTCCGGTTTATTTATATCACCATTTGTTTTAATTTCTAAGGTATTATCTTGTTTCCAGTTAATGGAAGCGATCTGGGGCATGAACTGGATTAAAAGATTGCCGTTTTCTTCACTGATTACCTCATCAGAATTAATAGGTAAAGGATACTTACTGGTTAATACAATCTGTAAAGTAGCCTGATTTTCTATCCGGCGGCTTTTAAGGTAATAATTTTTATCGGAAACTTTATCCCTAAAATTAGATTCCAAGGCAGCTTTTTCGATTTCAACTATTAATTTTTTGGGATCATCAGTTAAACGCAGCCTATAGGGGGCAATATTATCCATCTTTAAAATCAAAGACTGCCGGTTTGGCCCCCAGACAATCTCTTTTAAATAAGATTCTGGCTTAAACAGGTAATAGGAATTACTTATCCGTTCATGTTCAATTAAAAATCCAAAGACATCCATGATATTAGTAAAAGGAATATATGTATAGTTATCCTTGATTACCATCGGTGACTCCGTTCTTATCGTCCGGCTGTTGATCTGAATATAGGGGCTTTCAACCATCATCTTCACTGTTTTGCCATTTTTTGTTATGGAAAGGGTATTAATAGCCCCTAACCATTTTAATTTTGCCCCGATACTCTGGGCCAGAGCTTTTGACCTTACCAAGATTGCTCCATTGCTTTTTATGGGATCAAGTTGCGCTGTTTTATTTTCACCATTTATGTATATTTTGGGCATATCTGCTGATAATACAGCCTGACTGCCCAAAATTAAGATTAAAAGTAAGAATATTATTGTGTATTTTTTCAATTTCATTGATAACATCCTCCGGCCTTAAGATTGTTGTTAAATAAACATTCTTACTACTAATATTCAACGTTATTAACTTATTTCCTGCCGTTTTGATTAAAAATGGCAATTTATATAAAAAAAGGACTTTCCGTAAGCCCTTTAATAATAATCCACTGTATGGTTATATAAATAGACTCCCGGAAAATCCTCAATAAAACTTATTATTTTATTTATGACCTTATCAAGATAGCGCCGATCACTAGTTACTGTCACGAGCCCTAAAGTAGCATTTTTCCAAAGGTCCTTATTGTCTACCTCGGCCACCGCCACATTGAACTTGTTTTTACACTTATCAGTGAGGCTTTTGATAATACTCCTCTTGTCTTTTAAGGACTGAGCCATCGGAATCTGTAATTCAACAGTAATTACCCCAACAAACATATTATCACCTTCTTAAGAGACCGTTAAAGAAAACCTCCTTGACACTTCTGTCTATATTCTCAATTGGAAATTCAGAAGAGAACAAGGCCCAATGCGAAGAAGCAACACTTAAAAGCCCGAATAAGCCTGAACCGATTGTTTCCGTATCTATGTCTTTAAATAGTCCTTCTTTTTTACCTTCTTTTATAATATCTTCAAAAATAGTTATGTAATCTTCTTTTAACTTCATTATTTGATCCTCTAAACCTTCTCTGTAACTCCACATTTCCCTTAAATAGAATACAAAATAGTCATGGTTATCTCCAAAGTATTGAAGATGAGAATCAATGGCCGTCTCCAGCTTATCTTTAGGAGACATTCCTTTTTTAATACTGTCTTTTACATAATTAATTAACTTTACTGTACCGTAATCCAATAAAAAATTCAAGAGATATTCTTTACTTTCAAAGTAATTGTAAAAGGTGCCTTTACCAACTCCCGTCTCTCTTGCTATCTCTTCCACAGTAGTTTGATTAAAACTTTTTTTAGAAAACAGGTTAATTGCAGCTACACATATCCTACTCTTTTTGTCTTCAAGATCATCAAAAAGTTCATATTTTCTTGTCATAATAACCCCTTCTCTTTTCAAAATTCAATTTAATAGTATCAGACCACCACTACAATGTCAAAGAAGTGAGGTCTCCTCGATAATATCGATTATACTATCACTTGGGCTAATTATATTCCCGAATTATTCATAGTACTTTTAAAAAAGATTTTTTTAATAAAATCGTTCAAAATCAACTCAAATGATAAAATAAAC
>CAZGMM010000088.1:0-10337 GCA_964526845.1 uncultured Halanaerobiales bacterium
GTTGGTAAAGGTTCTTGCAAGTATAGGGCTATTGGATATTCTCCAGTAGCCTTTTGTGAATGTCAAGTAATTATGGGGAAAAAATGTTCATTAATTTTCCCTATGTATTTATGTTAAGTAATGGAGGAGGTTGAAGAATCTTCCTTACCTCTAGAGGTAAGGAAGCGGAAAAATTTGTCAATTTTTCCGCTATTTATTTGTCTCCCTTAAATGATTTTTTCTCTGTTTTCTAATCTATAACTTTTGCCTGACAAATTAAATATTTCACTGTGATGCATTATTCTATCTAACACTGCGGTAGTTATTATCTGATCCCCCATTATTTCAGCCCATTTACCAAAGCCTTTATTGGAAGTTATTACCACTGATGTCTGTTCGTATAACTCTGTTATTAGCTGAAAGAAATTATTCGCTTCCTGTTTTTTGATGGGCAGATACCCAACTTCGTCTATTATCAAAAGATCTGCTCTCTTGATTTTCTTTAATTTCCTTTCACTTTTTTTAACTACTTCATGTGTCTTCAATACTTTAATTAATTGCTCCATATTCAGGAATATAACCTTGTATCCTGTATTTATAGCCTCTATACCTATCCCATTGGCTAGATGGGTCTTACCCACCCCTGGAGGGCCTAAAAACACTAAATTAAAGGCCTGTTCAATCCATTCGAAGTCCAGTAGTTGATTGACTTCCTTTTCTGTTATTGAATCCTGAAAGTTAAAATCAAAGGAATCTATAGTTTTATCCGGATTAAGCCGGGATTGTTTAAAACGACGGTTTCTGGCTCTTTTTTGTTTAGCCTCAACCTCAATTTTTGTTATTTCATAAAGCAAATCCTGATATGACTTTTTATCTTTTTCAGCTTTAATTAAAATTTCATCCAGTATATCCTTTACTGTAGACAGTTTTAGAATATTAAAATTATCCACAATTTTTTCCTTTTTGTTCATTACTTCACCTCGCTATTTCTTCATATTCGTTGAGATTCCTGACTTCTGTCTCTTGATAATATATTGGGTCTAATGATTCAATATTATTATTGAGGTTATCTGCTAGTTGTTTATCCTCTAATTTATCTAAGTTTTGGGATATAGATTTAAAACTAGGGGCACTAAAAAATTCATTTTCCACACAGTAATTAATTATTGTGGATATTTCTGACTGAGTTAAGTCATTGCTTGTCTTAATTAAAAGAGTATATTGATCCCTTAAATAACGTGGTTTTTCTGCTTTGATCCGATTTAAAAATTCTTGGTGTTTGGGGTTGTCTCCAAGTTCTTTTAAAGTTTTCTCATATAGTTTTTCTATTTTTTGACTGTAATCACGAAGGTGATTATTGTTTTTGACTAAATTTCCACTGCCATGGTCTATATCATGTTCGGCAATTATTTCTCCTGTTTTAAGGTCTATAATTTTTAATTTCTTATCATCAACTGGAATTAAATCTACTTTTTTCCCCGGTTCGTAGGTGCCAATAGGCACTGTATATCTATTGGTCAAATAAAACACGGTATTGTCTTTTCTCACATTTCGTGATATACTATCTTTAGTAGAATTAGCTTTTGTTTTTTCTTCTAGTGCCGGTCTGAGGTGTTCTTTTTCTTTTTTAAATACCTCGGCTGGTACTTTTTTTGTTGTACCATGAACCTTTGCATTACCTGTTCTCTCCAGCCAGTCCCAGCATAAGCTGTTAAACTCTTTGATGTTGGTAAATACTCGATACTGGGCAAAATTATACTTGACATACTTAATAACTGCTTCTATACGACCTTTAGTTTCTGGATCCCGGCTACGGCAGATAAAGGTATTAAATTTCTTCTGCTGGCGATAGGCTTCAAATTCAGCCGTATAAACTATATCTCCATAATTTTCATCTACCACTATTAGGCGGTCCTGATCATATACTATTTCTTTGGGCATTCCCTCAAAATATTGAAAAGAATTTTCATGAAACTGTATTAAATCATTTACATCCGGAGGATGATCATACCACTGTACGTATTTATACCGTGAATTTGATAGAACCATTGCTATGGCATATAACTTAACCGAATTACCATTCCTATCTTTGAGTTTCATAACCCCTAAATCAAGTTGAGCTTGATAACCCAAAGGAGGGTCTTCGACAGCCTGATATTGTCTAACATGACTTTTTTTAGGTATATTATGTTCTTTCCGTAAATCTTTGAGATATCTTCGCAGGGTACTGTATTTAATTTCATCCTTTTCTTCAGTATATTTTTCCCACAAAAGATCCTGAATTTGACTTACTTTATAATCATTATGTTTGTGTAATAAAGCTAAAATATCATCTTTATATTTGTCTAATTTTCGCCTCCTTTGACTTGTTTTTTGCTGGTAATCAGCAAAATCTTCTGCACTCATATTCCAGTATTTACTTACTGTTTTGTAATCAATTCCTAATTTCCTTTCAACCTGGGCTTTGTTTAATCCATCTTCTTTTAGTTGCTGAATTTTACTGTACATATACCATCCTTTCATTTTTTCCTCCAATCCTGATAAATAATATATAAAATTATATCAGAATTAGGGATATTTTGATAATAAATTCGGGAATTTTATTGAACATTTCTTCTCCATTTCATTATAACACTCACACTCTCACCGATAAACAATTCTTTAACTTTTTCCATAAAACCTTTTTTCTCTACCTGCCCTGTCAAACTTTCAATATTATCCTGGCTTTTATCAAGTAAATTCTGCAATCTATTTATTTGTTGGTCTTTACTTCGCAACTGATATTTCATTATTTCAATCTGTTCTTTCAGATCCACTATTCTATCTTTTAAAGCCTCTTTTTCCTTATCCTCTGGTCTTACTACCGGATACTGATTATTTACTTTAAAAGGCCTTTCAATCTCTTTTTTACCTTCTATTTTCTCCCGTATCATATTAACCCCTGGATCATCAATAACTTTAGCATTTCCATCTTTATAAATATGATTTTGAATGTCTTTACCTAACTTTTTAATCCAGTAATAAACCGCCTGCTTACTTACCTTCAATTCTTCTGCTATTTCAGATATTCTTTTCATTGTCAACCTCCCATTTATCGTTATTTTTATAATTCTTATTTAAAACATTCTTTAATTCTTTGTCAATTTCCTTTAAAGTAACATAAATTATTATTTTGTGTAATTTAGATAAAGAAAAAGGCCTGCTCTGTGCAATCTATTACACAAAACAGGCCCGGGATGTTATATTATTCCTATTTTTTATCAGCTATTTCCTGCAATTTCCCGTCTAATCAAAAAATCCAGCCCTCAATACATCCTCAATATCTGTAAGTTTTCTACTAATTTTTTTTAGTTCCCGGAGTATTTCTTCTTCTTTATTCATTATTCCCCTCCTTTCCGTGATAACCGGCAGCTTATCCGCCTATATCGTAAAAGGTTTTCTACTGCCCGTGGTATTATACAGTTAACTCCAATATGAACGCTTTAAATGTTAGTCATAGCTTAACTTGCTTTTAAACCTTACCATTTAATTGGCTCTATCCCCTTATCCTTTAACCGTTTATTGATATTTTCCCTTAATTCCCTGGCCTTCTTTTCTCCCATCAATTTCCTAGCTTCCTCATCTAATATTCTCATAAATTCACTTGCCAGATCCGGCTGTTTACTCATTATTTACCCTCCTGATATTCTTGAACTGACTCTTTACTTATTTTCCAGTCCTTCCCATCTTTGTAGCCTTCTAACTTCCCCTGGTTAACATATCTCTGAATAGTTCTGATAGACTTATTTAGCCTTCTGGCTGCCTCTTTGGTGGATATATACTCTACCCCTTCTTTGGGTTTATGTTCTCTATTTGGTTGTTCGGTGGCTCCTATCTTTGTGTTCTGCTCAATATATTCCATTAATTTTTTTTCTTTAATTCTACTAGCCCCGCCAACTTTCACCTTCTCCAATTTTCCCCGGCTCATCAAATTATATATAGTCTGTTCTGTAACCTGCAATATTTCAGCAGCCTGTTTTACTCTCAAAAGTTTCATTCAAGACCCTCCTTTCTATATTTAATATATCATAATATATAATAATAGTCAATAATTATTCATATTTTTTTTATGTCGCTATTATAGCAAAAAAACACTCAATTAAGGTATAATTCCAATTATCCCTTCTCTGGCCTGATTATTCCCCCTGACAGCCCCTCTGATTAAATTAGGGTTTTTTGTAACTCCTGCTATATGTAAATAAAAATAATAATAAACCTCTGCTTTTCTCTTTTTTTCTCCTTTAAACTTCCCGGTGCCGGGGTATTAAGGATAACTTTTTTCGCATTTCTTATCTTTTGCGAAGAAAAACACCTGTTCATTTAATTAATAAAAGGGCCGGGATTCCACCGGCCCGATTGTTTAATTATAAATTTAAAGTAACAAATTCATTGGTCCAGCTTTCAGTAACATCGGGATATTCCAGATCTGTTTTAATATCTAAACCTGAAACTTCATGATCAGCCCCTGTTTAATCGGGGACTTCCTAAAAATGTGGTCTATAGGATTACAATTATGTATATTCGCTGTATTTTCTTAAAATCCTGCTGTATATCCGGCTAATATGGGAAAAGTTTTACCCTTGATGTGCTATTACACCTGTTATGTCCAGTTTGCTGGTTACCTTATTCCAAAGGGAACATTTTTGTAAATACCTCATAATCCAATTCATAATAACATTGTTTGAATGTTTGTGGTTTTAGAAAACTTTGGAATCCCCCAGGAAATAGAGAGGCATTGGAATAAAAGCGTGTTTCAAATATAAATGACTTTGTTTCGGGTATAATAACAAATCTAATAATATCCTTATCTTTTAATGGGAGTAAATTTATATAAAATGCTTCGTTATTGTTATTGTTAAAAATTTCTTCATTGTTCCTTTTCTTCTTTAAAATATATCCTTTTAGTTCTTCTTCTATTTTTTGAGAAATATCGGTGTAATTAATTTTGCTAAACTTTATAAAATCTTTGTATATATATTCAATTTCAAATAATTTTGGTTCATTTTTAATTTCATTTTTATAAGTTATGCTTTCATAAGTATTTTTAGTGATTATATAACATTCAATTGAATATTTATTACTTTTGATAAATAATATATATTCTGTATTATTTATTTTTATTTGTGTTAAATATAACGTAGCAAAACTATCTAAAATACCCAAAAAGTAGTGAAAGCCTTTAGTGTTTTTAACTTCATAACCGGGGAGTGTGTTTTCTTTGCTTATCCATTGGCCTTTATAATTATAAGTCCAGCCCATTGCTTTTTCTATTTTAGCAATTGGCTCTGGAGCGATTTTTATTTCAGGCAAGGGTTCGCTTTTTCTTTCCCATTGTGCCTCTACACTAAACGAAGTTAAAAAGCATAATAACACCAATATAACTATAATTATTTTTTTATTCATTTTAACTCCCCCTAAAATTTTGTCGAAATATGTTTTTTAATATTTAAAATAACTATTAGTAAAGTGAAGTTAACTAAAAAAACTTTTAATTTTACTTCAAAACGATCAGCTCCTTTAATTTTAGTTATCATTAACCCTGTCCCTGACTAATATTACTGTCGGTAAATGTGATCTGTTTTCTGCTTCCTGTAACTCTTTATCTGATATAAGTTTACCGTCTATATCTTTTATTAAACCATCTTTATCCTTCAAAAAAATCCCCGGTGCTTCTTCATCATTAATATTTAATTTTTTCTTTAATCTTTCAACTTGCCTTTTAGTAACCATTTCTACCCTCCAATATCATCAATAATTATGACTACATTCTCCTGATCAGACAACTCTTTTAATTCTTTTTTTCCCATCACCTGTCCCTGATCATCAACTAACTGGCCGTCTATCTCATCAAATATGTATACACCTCCCGGCTTTAAAGATAATTTCTTCTTTAAACTCTCCAGCTGTCTTTTTGTAACCATTAATCTCCTTCCCCCCTTAATTTTTGGCCTCAATTTTTTGGTTATGTTTTTTAATCTGTTGATCATATCCCTGCTTATCACTTTCTTTAATCATTTCAAGTAAACATTCAAATATTTCTCTTCTGGTTTCCCAGTATTTTCCTGAATGATTTTTTGTTTCCTCAATAGTTTTTTCTAAATCCGCAACCTCTTCATCATAACAAAGTTTCATTCTATTTTGAGAATAATTATTGAGTTTATCAAGTAATTCTTTCCTGTGATCAGTATTATTATTTCCCTTCCTCATATTAGTTTGCTGGAGTAATTGATTTTTTAACTGATCCAACTGTTTTTTAGTAACCATAATTACACCGCCTGGTATTTTTGATAAATTTCCCTACATTTTAACTTCAATTCGTGATATTTATTTATATTTTTATTAACTTTTGCTCGGAAACAATCTCTAAATATTTCCCGTTCATTATTATTCATCTGGTCAAGTAACGCCTGATATTCCCCTTTATCGGAATCTTTTATTTCTGGTTTTAATTCATCCTTCAATTTTTTAACCTGCTTTTTAGTAACCATTATGCCGGCCACCTGCCTTTAATTTCCCTGCTTTTTTCTGCCAATTTCATTAATTCTTCAACCTGCTTCTGTAAGTCTGCTTTTTCATAACTATCTAAAAATATTTTTATTAGATAACCTAAAGCCCTGGCCTTATCTGTGCTTATCTCATTTTTATCGTATGCCTCAATTAATGCTTGCATATACTGCCTTGCATCTCGAGCCGTCCTCAACCTCTTTAATCTCTGATAGACTTGCCCTTCTTCCTGCTGTTCATCACTCATAAAAAAACACCCCTTTACCTGTTATCCCTGTTATGTCGCTATTTATAGAATTATACCAATACATATTATCAGCTAGTTTTGCCAGTACAAATTATTTTAAATATTCTCTGCAATAATAATAAAATTCATATCTTATAAACTGGCCTGAATATGCTGGCCTTATAAACTGAATAGTTATATTATATCTGTGATGATATGTTAATAAACTGGCCAAATAACTCTTTGGATTATATTCAGTTCTGTAATTTCCGTTAACTATATTTTGATAACCGTTTTTGTCCTCAATTAATAAAATCATTCTGCAGTTATTTTTTCTGATTAACTCATTCTCAAACTGCTGCCTATTATGTGTCAAGTTATTGCTTAACTCATTTAAATTATTTTTCCGTTCAATAACTATCTGGTCAGTAAAATATATATCTCTCATTATTCCCAACTCTGGATCGGCTGGTAACATAAAACTATAGTCTGCAAAATCTAACTTTTTCTGTTTATAGTCAATATCATGGTTATTTAAATACTTAATAATGTGGTCTGCTTTCTGCTCCCTGGTATCTATCAATATCACCATGGTGTTTAATAACCGTTGTAATTCTGTTTTTTTGTATCGGTAAGGTAATTTTGTTTTAAACATTATTTCCACTTCCTTCTTAATGTAAACTATAGGAACTGTAAGAAGTTACATTTTACACCTTATAAATACTGTTATAGCAGTAACTATTTTTCTTACACCTTCTTGCTCCTAAAAAGGAACTGTAAGAAGTTATCACTTACAATAAAGCTACTTCTTACACTTCTTACACTTCTTATAAGTACTATACTTCCTATACTTCTTATAATATATATAGACCTAACCTATACCTTTAACTTTATATTTACCATATTTTGGTTTAATAATGATTCCTTCTTTTAACATTTTGTTTAATAATGTGTAAATGGTTTTATTGTTTTTACCTAAAATATCTGATATTTCTTTTAAAGCCAGCGGTTTGTCTGCTTCCTTTAATAGTTCAATTATTTCCACTCTTTCCCCGCTCTGCTGGTATTCTTCAGCCCTTCCTAATAACTCAAAATCTGTATAAGTACTAAAATTTAAAGCCAAATTCTTTTCCTCTACATCACGGCCTTTGACTTCAAATATTAAATCTGACTGACCTTTGTTATTGTTTGACAATCCAATAACCGTATCCGCTCCAGCTGTAAGTCCAAAAGTCCCGCTAACTTCCTCTAAAAAATTATCACTTGTCCCTTTTCTCATATGGTGGACTGCTATTATTGAAATATCAAACTCAATAGCAAGCTCCTGTAATGGTGTCATGGTTTCATAATCTACATCATACGGGTTCTTATTGCCGTTTTTTTGCTGCTTTTTAAATTTAAATAGTGTATCAATCATGATTAATTTAATATCTGGATTCTCTTCTAATTGCTCCCGCAAAAATAACAATCCTTCTGGTCCTTTTGGGGATTCATTCGTTACAAAAAAGTTATTAGATGGTTTATAGTCTAATTGTATCATTCTATCCTTTAACCGTCTTTGACTGTCTTCAAGTGCTAAATATAAGACAGTCTGCCTTTCAACCTCTATCTGGCCAAATGCATAACCGCCTTGACTAACTGCATTCGCTAAATGTAAGCAAAACCATGACTTGCCGACCTTTGGCTTGCCGGCTAATATGGTTAAACCAGAAGGAATTAAATCAGGAATTGTCCAGACTGGTTCGGGGAAGTCTTTTTTCATTAATTCTTTTGAAGAAATAAGTTCCGGTGTCTTGTCAATTTCTCCATTTTCATCTAAATTATAAGTTTTTCTTTGTAGTAACCGCTCCAATCTTTCTTTATTTCCATTATGTTCATTTACCCAGTCTGTAAAGTCTTCACCTTCTTTAAGTGCCGGTAGTTTCAGCATTTTTAATTTATCAACTTTTCCATATAAAGCCTGACCAACTTTTGTTAAATGTTTAAATCCCGGCTCATCATTATCAGGAATTACTATAACTTCTTTTGCCCCTGTAAGTGATTCGGTATAATTTTTATTCCATTTACCAGCACCAAAGGGATTACACGTTGCTGTATATCCCATCTTATTCAAAGTGTTTACGTCTTTTTCTCCTTCAACCAAAAATATAGTTTGTCCTTTATCTATTGATTCAATGACTGCAGGTAAGTTATATAATATCTTTTCCTGGTCTCCCATTCCCTTAACCCAGTTATTGTTTTTCTCATGATAGGGTATAAACTTTTTAGATTCAGTTTTCGGATCTACAAATTTAACCATTCTGAATTGAATATCATAATCTAAATTAAAGTAATCATAATGGTTTTTGTATTCAAAATTATCATCTTTTTTCTGTGATAATTTTTTGCTTTTGGGAGTACCGGTACTCCCTCTAAATTTTTCATTATAAAATAAATCAGTCTTTTTAATATTTAAAGCATTAACTATATCCTCAATACCACAACCAGCATGACAATATAGAGCTATACCGTCCTTATTCTCACTTATTGATAAAGAAGGATTGCGATCGCCTTTTCCTTTCCCATGCCCGGGTACTGGACAACTTGATTCATACTGATTATTTCCGGTTTTCTTAACATTATCTAATTGCCTCAATATCTCATTTAATACATTATTCATATATACCACCGACTAACATATTGATCTTGTATTTACTGCTGTATTTTGGTATAATAAATACAATAAGATTTTTGAATAAAGTTTCAACTCCAGCCCTGCTGCCGTTTACAGCTGGGTTTTTTGTTTGTTTAATTATCATTATTAACTTTTCCCTCCTTGACTTTCATTAAAATCTCATAACTTTTGTAAGCATCTATATACTGTTGGATTAAATTAATGGTATCTAAAGCCTCCAAACTTTTTTCAAGTTCATTTGGTATTTGAGGTTTTGTGTTAGTCATTTTATTAACTTTAGAATTTATTTCTTTAATTGGTTCACTTCCAAATATTTCTTGACGGGTTTTACCTTCCATTAATTGATCTATAACTAATTTTTTAACTTTTGCAATTTCATTTAACTTGTATTTTTGTTTTAAAGTAGCAACTGTTGCAATTTGAATAGGTAAACTATCATCATAAAGTCCTATTCTTCCTTTACCTCTGCCACCTTCTTTAATAGTTTCATAACTAGTTAACAAACCTTCAGAAATCCAATTTCTCAAACCACTACATTTTGGTATTTTCTTTTTTTTATCTATAATATTTTCAGCCAATTCTCTGGCTTTTGATAACTTTATCAAAATATTCCTTCCTCCTTCCATATCAATAATAATAAAACAATCATATCCTTATGACAATCTAATCTTATATATATAATAACATTTTAACTGTCATAAGTCAAGGACTATAATTATCATATATTAATTACCACCTGATATTTTTTTTATTTGGTGATATAATGCCGTTTATAAAGCAACTATCTAATTTACTATTTTCCCTTATAATAAAGTACCCATTTTATGTATTATTGGTACTATCAATAAAATTAACTCTCATGTGAATGTCAAGTAATTATGGGGAAAAAATGTTCATTAATTTTCCCTATGTATT
>CAZGMM010000089.1:0-10221 GCA_964526845.1 uncultured Halanaerobiales bacterium
AGTAAAGGGCAGAGTAAAATCTCTGCCCTCTTTAGTCTTAATTATTTTCTTTTCTATATTACTGTATTCTTTCATTATTATTTACTGTTTTATAAGAAAACTGTTCTGAAAACTTATTAACTTGAACAGTAGCTTTATTGATTTTAATTAAGGCGGCCGGACCGCCTACATAATCTTCTGTGGCAGGCTATTACTTTTCTTTAAGCTGTGGAAATTTATTCTAGTAAACCTTCTAACACTAAGTCCGCTGAATTTAGATTGGTTGCCAGCGGAATATTGTGTACATCACAGACCCTTAAAAGTCCTGTTATATCGGGCTCATGGGGGTGGGCTGTCAGGGGATCTCTTAAAAAGATCACGCAGTCTAGATTATCCTGGGCTATCTGGGCGCCAATCATCTGGTCTCCTCCTAAGGGGCCGGAAGCCATCCTATTAACTGCCAGTGCTGTCTCTTCATTTACAACTTTACCGGTGGTCCCGGTCGCGATCAATTCACACTCTTTTAAAAGATCGTAATGTCTTTTTACAAATTGGACCATATCATCCTTTTTTTCATCATGGGCTATTAAAGCAATCTTAACCATTTAAAATCAACTCCTAACTCTTTTTTAAGTTATCTAAAACAAAGTGATAAATCCAGCCTTCATCTTCGTATATTTGCTTTTTTTGAGGTGGATATACAAGTGAAGGTAAACCATCATAATTATTGTTAAAGCCAAACTGCAGGGCCATTAAAGCACAAAGCGCAGCATCATACTTATCCGTACCCTTATTAATCTGTTCGGGGATTAATTTATGTAATTTTAAAAAGGCTTTCTTGTACTTGCCCGGCTTTAAAAGGGCGGGATAGGTCTCAATGACATTTACTACCTTTTCATTAAACTGTGGATTATTAACTTCAATATCTAGCTTCTCCTGCCAATACCTGAGATGACTTATCGCCACCGTTGCATTATTACCCAGCCTATCAAAAGTGGCCGATAAAGGTTTTTTACCGTACCTACGGTAAATATATCTATCAGTAGCCCGAAAGGCTAAAGGATTGAAGATCTCTAGTTCGGGTTTGCTAATATATTCTTTTTCATTGTTTAAAAAATCAATAAACTTTTTGGGAAAGGTTAACGGGGCATCTATACCTAAAACTAGATCAAAATTCTCTAATAATGGTTTATTAACTAAATTATTAAAAATTGTCTCAAGGTCAAAGAGTTCTTCATCATCTAACTGATAATTATCAGCATTATGATACCAATTTAATTTATTATTTTTTCTATTACATTCTAGTAAAACAAAACTATTATTTTTACCCATCCAGCCTCCGACATCCCAGCCGAGGGCATATAATGTATTATTCATCTTATTATCACCCATTTAATTTCTTCTTTTTTATAATATTATGTAGATGGATTTAAAAACCTTTATTTTTAAAATGAAAAAAGCTGCTAAAAAGCAGCTTTTAATAATTATTATTTTTTTATTATCGATTAAAAATAGACAGGGTAATAAAAGTACATAAAGATAATGAAGGTATAAACCAGGGTGCTCGTAATCAGGGAGGGCCAAATCGTACCGGTCCTGGCCGCTGCCCAACCTCCAATTATACCACGGGCAAAGAAAGTATAGCCGACTAACATAATATAGTTCTCTACAGGTGGTAAGTTATAATTTAAGATGACGATGAATAAGAGAAATAAGAAGGCTGAAATTAATACACCCCAGAATTCACTTAGCTTAAGTCCGATATACTGAATTAAAAGACCCCGGAAAAATAACTCTTCTGCAAAGATAATAATTAAGAAGTTGATTAAAGAAAAGCCTAATAAACCTCTCCAATTATTAAACTGACTTATCCAATAATAAGCAGGGCCGAGCGGCCTATTTCGCAGGGAAGCATCAATAATAATCTTATAAGTACCGGACAGAGGTTCTAATACTAAAAAAACTACCCCCATAAAGATAATATTTAATAATAAAACGAGAAAGAATTCTCCCCATTCAACCTTACAGAAGCCCACATATTTTATTTTCCCGGATATTAATACTGCCAAAAAAGGCAAGACAAGCCATATCAAAGTAAAAGGTGGAATATCAGTACCGTATAAATTTGATAGATAAAATAATGCTCCTAAAGCAAAAATAATCCAGATAAAAAATATAAACCTTTTCATTTATTTCACCCCGAGACTATATATATTTATATAAAATAGTTAGATTAGTTATGGGGTATCATAATATATTATTTATATATTTAATCTTAGTATACACAAATTATAACATATTTTAACAAAATAATCTATATTTATACAACAAAAGTTATTATTAAATGTAAATTATAATAACCTACTTTATTCGATTTGGTGAATTTCCATAATTAATTTTCTTTATATTGGAATTATTAGCCCAATGTACGGCATTTTTAATAACCTTTTGAACCTCTTTATTATGATAGGTAGGATATTCTTCATGACCGGAACGAAAGTAAAAAATATTACCCTGACCCCTTTTATATGTTAGGCCGCTTCTAAATACCTCCCCCCCTTCAAACCAGCTTATGAAGACAATATCATCGGGTTTAGGTATATCAAAATATTCCCCATACATTTCTTCTTTTTCGAGTTCAATATATTCACCGTCAATATCTTTGACAATAGGATGACTGGGAGCAGTAATCCAGAGCCTTTCTACTTCCTCAGCAACTCTCCATTTTAAATTACAAGAGGTGCCCATTAATTTCTTAAATATTTTAGAAAAGTGTGCTGAATGTAAAACGATCAGCCCCATACCTTCTAAAACATTTTGATATATCCTCTCTACTATTTCATCCTTTACTTCATCATGGGCTACATGGCCCCACCAGATCAAGACATCGGTCTCATCCAATTTTTCTTTAGTTAGTCCGTGTTCTTTTTGGTCCAGCTGGGCAGTTGATGTTTTTATAAAATCATCTTTGAGAAAGTTGGCAATAAAATTATTAATACCAGCTGGATATATCTTTTTCACTTCTTCTTCATCTCTTGCTTGCCTATATTCGCTCCAGACTAATACATTAATCTCATCAGTCATAATTTTGCCCCCTCATATTAACTATTTTCTTATCATTATTTTATCATCTGCCTAAAAATTTTTACAATTTGAACTTTATTTTATTCTCCTGTCATATACTTGACAATATTAGTCAACTATATTATACTTGTTAACAGATAATCAAATACAGATATTTAAAAGCCGTGAACAAGGAAAGTACTGAAAACAGAAATTTTTGAGAGAGGAAGCCAGCTGCTGAAAGGTTTCTAAATTTCTTTTTCAGGAAGTGCCCTTGGAAGCTGTGGACCGAAATAAGTAGGTTACAACGGTTTTTCACCCGTTATCGTGAAAGGGTATGGAAGTACCTAATTAAGAATAAATGTAAAGCGGAACCGCGAGTTTAACCGCCTTTATCAAAAGGGCGGTTTTTTGTATTTTAAAGGAGGAAAAAAAGAATGAATAAAGACGTTATTGACCTGATTGGTAAGACCAAGATGGTAAAAATAGATGAAATGGATAAGGAGACAAATTCTGATATTTTTATCAAATTAGAAGGAACTAATCCGGGTGGTTCAATTAAGGACCGGCCCGTAAAGAAAATGTTTGAACTGGCAGAAAGACGCGGAAACCTTAAGCCCGGTGATACAGTTATTGAACCGACCAGCGGCAATACCGGGATAGCTATCGCTTTAATCAGCAAAGTTAAAGGCTATAATGCAATCCTGGTCATGCCTGACACCATGACAGAAGAGCGGATAAATTTAATGAAAATGTATGGGACCGAAATAATCTTAACCGACGGCAGTAAAGGAATGAACGGCTCAATCGAGCTAGCTGAAAAACTACGCAGTGAAAATCACTACCTGATGTTAGATCAATTTAAAAATAAAGGCAATTATTTAGCCCATTATCAAAATACGGGTGAAGAAATTATTGAACAGTTAATGGATATAGATATCTTTGTTGCCGGAGTTGGTACCGGTGGAACTGTAACTGGAGTCGGAAAAAAGCTAAAAGAATATAATAAGGATATAAAAGTTGTTGCCTTAGAACCGGCTAATTCAGCCGTCCTTTCCGGTGAAGAACCAGGTTCCCATAAAATAGCCGGTATTGGGGCCGGTTTTATACCTGAGATAATGGATACTTCTGTTATCGATGAAGTAATAAAGATTACTGATGATGAAGCCTTTGATCATACAAAAAAATTACTGGATAAAGAAGGACTTTTCACAGGTATCTCCACTGGGGCCAATGCAGCAGGCGCCTTGAAGATAGCCAAAAGGTATAATAATAAAAAGATTGTAACCGTCTCCCCGGATAGCGGCTGGAAATACATGTCAGTTCTTGATTATGCAAAGGAGGATCATAATGATTAAATATATAAAAAAACTTGTGAATTACACGTTAAAAAAAGATCCTGCCGCCAAGTCTTTTTGGCAGGTCTTATTACTCTACCCTTCTGTACACGCTCAGATTATGTACAAGTTAGCCCATAAATTATATAAAAGTGAAAGATATTTCACAGCCCGCTTAATCTCACAACTCGGCAGATTTTTAACCGGTATAGAAATTCATCCAGGTGCTGAGTTGAGTAATAAAGTATTTATAGACCACGGACACGGGGTTGTTATCGGAGAAACTACCGAAATCGGTGAAGATGTGGTTATCTACCACGGAGTAACCTTAGGAGCTACCGGCAAAGAAAAAGACTTCAAACGCCACCCAACGATTAAAAATCACGTTATGGTAGGGGCAGGCTCAAAAGTTCTCGGACCCATCACCATCCATGATGGTGCAAAAATAGGAGCTAATGCGGTCGTTTTAGATGAAGTACATCGAAATCAAACCGTTGTCGGTATGCCGGCCAAAGCTGAAAACAAGTTAAGGATAATTAAAGATGAGGAATATAAAAAAGTGAGTGCCAGATAGACCGCACTCACCTTTTTTATTTATATATTCAAATTTGAAATTACATCTTTCATCAAGTTTGCTGACTTGATAAAAGCTTCCTTCTCTTCTTTATTTAATTCGAGCTCTAATACATTTCTGATTCCTTTATCATTAATTACAGTCGGTAAACTTAAGCTTACATCTTCAATTCCATATTCTCCCTGCAGAAGGCTAGAAACCGTTAATACCGTATCTTCGTCCCTTAAAATAGCCTGGGTAATCTGAGCTACCCCAAGAGCAACCGCATAATAGGTTGACCCTTTTTTCTCTATTATCTCGTAAGCAGCATTTTTTACCTGTTCGGAAATTCTTTCCTTAACAACACCATCACAGTTTTGATCACAAACCGGACAGTATTTATCGATCTGAGTTCCAGCTATATTAGTTAGACTCCAGACCGGTACTTCACTGTCACCGTGTTCCCCGATTACATAACCGTGGACGTTTTTAGCTGCAATTTTACATTGGCTGCTGATTAAGGATCTAAAACGTGCACTATCAAGAACTGTTCCCGAACCTAATACTCTATTTTTTGGGAAACCTGATAATTTTAAGGTTACATAGGTCAAGATATCAACCGGATTTGCTACTACAAGTAAGATGGCATCTTGATTATACTTGGTTACTTCACCTATTATATCTTTGAAAATATTGGTGTTTTTCTTTACTAAGTCTAATCTGGTTTCTCCTTCTTTTTGGGGAGCCCCGGCTGTAATGATTATTACTTTAGCATCTTTTAGGTCACTATATTCACCGGCCCTAACCTCAATAGGTTTGACAAAGGACTGTCCGTGCATGATGTCCATCGCTTCTCCGGCCGCTTTGTCTTTATTCCTATCAACCAGAACAATCTCAGAACCGATACCCTGGATCATGAGAGCATAAGCAGTGGTAGAGCCCACACTTCCAGCCCCTATAATTCCAACCTTGCCAGTTTTCAATTGCTTATTTTCCATAATATTATCACCTACAATCTATATTAATATATTATTCTTTCTTTCTTTTTCAATAATAGATGATAACCATTATCAATTCTGTAAAGTATAAAACTAATTTAGAATTTCTTTTGAAAGCCAGCGGATATAACCGCCTGGGTAGAATTAATTTCTACCGAGATTCCTTCATACTTATATGGATTACCTTCTTCTGTAAAACCATATTGAGTTTGGGAACCATCTGTATCAATCTTTACATACTTACCGCCTATCTTAAAAAAGGTATTATTTCTAATTATATAGTTAAGATCAGCTTCAACAAAATATGAATAACCATTTGTTACCGACCTGGATACCTTATTTCTTAAAATATGGGTATCTTCATCAACAGCACTTGTGGCAGGAGAGTATCCTATAATTAAATTATAATCTCGCTTCCGCTCTTCATTATTGCTCACCGAAAGAGCCAAATAAGGTATATAATAATTTATTTCATAAGCGATCGTATTTATATCATCTCTGAACTGAACTGTTTGTGGCGGGCTAAATCTAAAGTCAGTTTGTACTGTACCATAACCCATGAAATTATAATCCTGCCATTCATATCCGGCTATAAACCTAAGGTCCAATTGGTCTAGCAAATTTTTTGATGTAAAACGCAGATCAAGGTTTAATAGTTCCAGGTCAGTATCCGTTTCAGAATAGATTATCCTATCTCCATTTTCCCAGTCCGTATCTATTAAAATTCCTGAGTTTTCAAAAAAGTGATTGGACTTTATTTCTAAGCTGAAGGAATAAGGCCTGTTTTGTCTTTTATTTTTATACTTTAATACATCAATTAATGTATCAATATTAAATGCCAGTTCGCTTTTACCGGTATCTCCATCAGCTATAAATTCAATAGTATAAGTAGTATGGCCCTCCATCTTTCCTATACCTGTTTCTACCTCATATTCTGCATTAACAACAGCAGTTAAAGACAGTATTGAAATTAATAATATAATCAATATATATTTTTTCATTCACTTCACCTCATTTTTATTTTTGCAACAATATTTAAAAAGTATAAATAAAAAGAGTATTTCCCAATCAAAAAGAAAATGCTCTTTAATTGGGTCTATAATTATTCTATTTCACTATATGTAATTGCAGTACTATTAAAAATCTTTAGCCCATTCAATAATTTTTTCTTTTATATGATGAAATTTTTTGTTTGTTTTGATTTATTTAATTATATGGCTATCCTTACATTATTCAAATTAATATTCGGTTTATTTATTAATCTAAATATTCTTTAAAAATAGGTTCAGGCACCATACTTCCACCTGTTGCCCAAATCAGTTGAGTAGAATTATTAAAGGCTTTACCTTTCTTATTAAGTTCCAGAAATTCTATATCAGAAATGTTATTGCAAACCTTTGAAGGTCCTGGAAAACCAGCTAAAGCAGAAGGTTCTAATTTGATCTTCTTTTTACCATATAATCCTTTTAATAATTTAAATAAGATATCATCCTGAACCGTATATAAACCAGCCAGTAAGTTTTCCATCAGTTTACCCACAAACTTAGAAGGCTTTCCGACGGCCAGTCCGTCTGCGGCCGTTATATTATCGATTCCAAACTCCTGCACATTAATTTTATTATGCAGTTCAGTCATCATTCCGATTAACATGGCTGGAGAATGAGTTGGCTCTGCAAAAAAACAGTGAACATTTGGCCCGAAAACTTTTTTAAGACCAAAACATATACCACCCGGTCCTCCCCCTACCCCACAGGGTAGATATACGAAAAGGGGGTGATTCTCATCAATCTTTATTTGCTCCTTTTCAAACTGCTCTTTTAATCTCAATGCAGCAACTGCATAACCTAAAAAGAGGTCTTTTGATTTTTCATCATCTATAAAGTAAGATTTGGGATCTTTTTCAGATTCTTTTCTACCTTCTTCTACTGCCTGACTATAATCTGAATCATACTCTTTTACTATGACACCCTTGCTTCTCAGCAGTTGTTTTTTCCACTCCCTTGCATCACTGGACATATGTACGGTTGTCTTAAAACCTAAAGTAGCACCGGTAATACCAATGCTTAAACCGAGGTTACCTGTAGAACCAACTGCTAATGAATATTCTTTAAATAAGTCTTTAAATTTTTTAGAAGCAAACTTTTTATAATTATCATCTTTATCTATAAGATTATTTTCTAATGCTAAGCTCTCTGCATATTTTAATACCTCGTATATTCCACCCCTGGCCTTAATAGATCCGGCTATTGGTAGGTTATCATCTCTTTTTATATATAATTGACCGGGCATATCTGTGTTAAAAAGATCAACTAGTTCACTTTTAAAATCATCAATATCTTCTAGAGCTGACTCTATAATACCATTACTTCCTTTGGTTTCAGGAAAGACCTTCTGAATATAAGGCGCAAAACGCTTGAGTCTTGCCTCAGCCTCTTTAATATCTGACAGTGTTATCTCTAATACATCATTATTATTATCCTTTTGATATTTAGGATTTAACCAGAAGACTTCGTCTGTATTTATTATCTTTTTCAAAAAAGGATATTCTTCTTGCCACTGTTCAATACTTTTACCTTGAATCATCTTATTACCTCTTTTCGCAATTGATTAAATCATTTAATATTATTATAATATTAACAGGAGTGATCACATTGAATAGTCAATTTAGCTGGGGAAAGTTTTTGATATATATCGGTTTGATAATTGCCTTTATCGGCTTTTTAATTAATACCATTGAAATTAATTTCAATTGGTTTGGTAACTTGCCCGGTGATATTAGAATTGAAAGGGAAAACTTTAAACTGCTTATCCCCATAACTTCCATGCTAATTATTACAATAATATTAAACCTTATTATTTATATAATTAGATTATTTATGTAGTTTAAAAGGGGTAGTTATGAAAACTACCCCTTTGAGTTTATATATTTAAGCTGTGAAATTATCGACTAATTTTTCTGCCGCATAATCTTCCCAGTCTTCTTCTACTTCTTTTTCTGTATAATCATCTGTAATATCTTTGAGGAACTGGATCATCTCTTCTTCCTCAATATTTTTTCTTAATTCATTTCTAACATTACTGTTTAATATAAAGTCTGCATACCACTTATACCACTCTTTATCAAACCGACCGTCCAAAACATTTTGTTCATACTTATGATGAGCATTTTTTGCCTTCGATAAAACGTATCTCATATTTGATACTAAATTTTTATTCATTTTTCTAAGCCTCCTCTCATAAGTTATACCTCTTTCCTTCTATATTAATAATATTCTATAACCTACTTAATAAGTCCTTCCAGGATTTATTAAAATTAAAGTAGCTGGGAGTTAATTTATCTGCCTTATCAACTGCTTTTTCGATGTAGTTTTCTGCCTTAGCTTGGGGATTTTCAATATGAAGGTCTTTAAATGTCTTACATAATATATTATAGACTACCTGTTTTATATCTTCAGTTAAAAATTCGCCTGGATATGGTTTTAATTCTTCTATATCTAATTTCTTAAAACCCTTTTTATCTTTGGCTATCTCTATTTTCCTTTTTTCATATAAAAATCGATAGATATCACTTTTTATTTTTGATACTTCAGTTTGCTTTTTTCCATAACTTGGTGGTAAGTGTACCACTTTTAAAAGTTTATCAAAATAAAAATCATAACCTTCCAATTTAGCGTTGATTAAATAATCAATATCTTCTCCTCGGCTGTTATAGGGGTCAAAAGGGATCCTTTCAATAGTCTTGCTGGGAATTATCATATTCCCTCCTAAAACAAGCGGGGTCATAACTAATCTTTTATCTATACTTTCTAATTTTTTATATGTATCATTCATAAGCTTATTTTTCTTTTCAAATAAGTTATCAGGATTTTTGTTTTCCTGCAGATATTGATTCCCTTTAATCTCAGTATAGTAGCCGGCTACTCCAGCGATATAATCTCCCTCTCGCTTTTCACCTGCATATTGGACCGCCTTCTCTAAATACTTATTATCTTCAATTATCTCGTCATCATCAATTCCAATTACAATTTCAGTACCTTGCATATACGGTACTAACAACTGAATATTTCTTATATTAGCATAATTATCTAAATTAATTTCTTCTAAAAATTTATCTTCTATTTTATTTTTTATTTTTTCTTTTAAATTAGGTAAATCGGAATAGGTAAAATGTTTAATCGGAAAGTATTTTTTGTATTGATCTACTATTAAATCAACTTTTGCTTCTGTCTTTTCCTTTAATTTATCAAAAATGTTGAAAGAAAACTCTCTCTAAATCTTTAATTTGATTTAG
>CAZGMM010000090.1:0-5806 GCA_964526845.1 uncultured Halanaerobiales bacterium
TTGGTAAGCCGTATGCCTTAATAAGGCACGTGCGGTTTGATGAGGGGGCAGCCATGAAAATGGTCGCCCTACTCTATTGCTTTTATGTTAACTTTTTTAAGTTTATTTTTATTAATATTTTTCTTTGATAATTCCTTTATTATAAGCATTGAGTAGTTCCATTAAATTATCGACTTTACCTTTTAACTTATTACCTATATCTGTATCAGAGATTTTCTTTTTATTATCAAACTTTACCACTCTATTTGATGAAACCGAATCATTACCTTCCATTACCGCAATATCCTTCGAGATAAAAGGTTTATGATAAATTAGTCTCATTTCATGGGCACTGTAAGTTAAAGTATAGCCGGCAATACCGGTTTTTCTCTGATAGGCAGATGAGATACCACCATCTATAACAAATAGTTTTCCATTACCTTTGACCGGTTTTTCTCCATGTAGTTCTTTAACCGGGGTATGGCCGTTTATGATATGTCCAGTCTCCCTATCTAACCCAAACTCTTCTAATATTTTATTACAGATCTTTTCCTCTTCTCTGGCATCATAATAGGGGTTTTCTATTTCTTTGTGTAATGATTTTTCTTCAGTAAAATAACGGCAGAAGGTCGTCATCCTATCTTTGCCAAATAGAGGTGAAAATTCTCCCCGCCAGAGATACCAGAGCCAATCTCTATAATCAGTTTCTTCATATTTATAGGAATAACTTTTCCGTATTATATCATCAAAGAAGTCCAAAAGCTCTTTACCTTTACATTCTCTGTTTTCTATTTCCATGGATGAAAATTCCCAGTTTTCTTCTAATGGAACACAGCCGTGATATAAAAGGTTATCATTATATTTAAGATACATGCTTCCATTGTTAAATAAAAATCTAATATCATTTTGTAGTTTATCGTTGTTTTTAAAGGAATAGCTTAACTGATTAATTACTTCTTTTTCCTGAGTATTTAAATGATAGGGATTAGCAGGATCAACTGTTGGGAAACTTGTATCAGTTAGTTCATAATCTTTCCCGTCAATATTGATCGTTCCATTTTCATAATCTATCCTATTTAAAAAAAGCGGTAAATTCATATTAAACTCTGGTCTTTTTTTAATTAGATTGCCCTCTAATTTAAACTGTATTATAGTAATAGCTTTATGCATCTTAGCTATAATACTTTTTTCTTTCTCATCTAGATCCTTCTTCATGAGTTTTGGATCAAATTCATCAATTATTTCATCATCTTCATAAAAAGTGCTGGCCAGCCTGGCTAAAGGCCTCATGTTTATACCATAATCTTCTTCTAAAAGTTCAAGATTACCATATCTCAAAGTTACCCGGATAGCGGTTGCTAAAAGCGCTTTTTGGCCTAAAGCAGCCCCCATCCATAAGATATCATGATTGCCCCATTGAATATCACAGTTATGATGGATTTTTAATTCTTCTAATATTTTATGAGGGTTAGGTCCCCGGTCAAATATATCTCCAATAATATGTAGCTTATCAACGGCAAAAGTTTGGATTAGTTCAGCTAAAGAGATAATAAAGCTTTCTGCCTGGCCGATGTCTATGATCGTAGATATAATTTGGTCATGGTATTCCTTTTTATTAGTGTCATTTTCTTTTAAGTGCAGCAGCTCTTCTATGATATAGGCAAATTTTTCAGGCAGGGCTTTTCTAACCTTTGACCTGGTATAGATTGATGAAACCTCTTTACACAATCTCACAATCCGATTTAAAGAAGTTTTATACCAATCTTCAGGTAGATCATCATCCTCACCTTTTAAGGACTTTAATTTCGCTTCTGGATAATATATTAAGGTGGCTAATTCATTTTTTTCTTTTCTGCTTATTTCCTCAGCAAAGATCTGTTCGATCTGGTATTTAATTGATCCAGAAGCAGTCCTTAACATGTGTTGAAAAGCTTCGTGTTCCCCGTGTAAATCGGTTAAAAAGTGTTCCGTACCTTTCGGTAGGTTTAAAATAGCCTTTAAATTAATAATTTCGGTGCTAACGGCTGGTACATTTGGAAATTGATTTGATAAAAGCTTTAGATATTCAATATTTTCCATACCCTATCCCCCTCAATAAAGTATCTAATTATTATATTAAAATCCAAAATAAAATTTTTAATATATAATTACCTAATCTTTTCATTGTGTTCACTTTCAAAAAGTAAGGCCTGTAAGGCTAACTTGGCTGCTTCCAGCTGTCTTTGGTCAGGTTCTTTGGTGACCAGTTTCTGAAATAAAGAAGGTATAAATAATAACTTTTTAGGTGTTATTTTGAGCAGTTCAAAAGAAAGCCCTAATATAATAGCCTGTCTTAAGTAAATATTTAAACCAAGATCTATAAAGCTGGTTAAGATTGAGATAATAATATAATAAAAAACAATATTACTACCACATCTACGGTGGATAACAGAATAAGAGGCTATATCCCATTCAAAATCATTCTCATAGTAATTTACAGCCTTATGTTCCGCCCCATGGTATTTAAAAACCTCTGAGACACTATTTCTAAAAATGAAAAATAAAGTGATTGGAATCGCTAAATAAATTAATAAAAATATATTTTGATATATAACATCTGTTGAATCAGGCATCAACATATAAATAATATCTGCTATAACAATTAAAAATATAAACCAGTATTTTAACGGGTTTTGAAATATTTCTTTTAAAAAAGAATAAATAGCCATCAGTAGAGTTGCTATTCCCCGAATAACCGGAATTTTTTTAAGATACTTAAGATATTTATTCATTATGACGGGGTTACTTTTAATTCTTAAATTATCATCTTTATCATAATAGACTTTAACCGAAATTTTATTATTTTGTAGGCGGAGGCCGTTACTATAAGCCCTTCCCCCTATTTTATCTTTCTTATCCATTTAATTATTACACTCCTTGCGATTTAAGTATTTAATTTAGGTATAAAATAATATATAATGGTCTATAAATTAGAGTACTTACTCTACATATTTTCTATAAATATTTTTATTTACCTCTTTAATTATTGGATTAATGTTTTGATTTAAACGATTTGTATCAATATAATATTTTAATTAAAGAACAGGGAGGCTTATTTTATGAAAAAAGCAGTAATAATTTACTTTTCAAATACCGGTAATACTAAAAAAGTTGCCCAGTCAGTATATGAAGGTTTAAGAGCCCAGGAAGTTGAGGTTGAAATAAAAGAAGTTTCAGATGCTTATGATGTTGACTTATTAGATTATGACTTGGTATGTATCGGAAGTCCTTCTTACAACTGGATGCCGCCGGATGCGATACAGGATTTCTTAGAAGTTAAATTCGATAAGCATGAAAAAGCCGGTCATGTTAAATTAAAAGCCCCGAAAGTAGAAGGTCGAAATGCCCTTATCTTCTGCACATATTCAGGTCCCCATACCGGAAAAAAGGAAGCAATCCCGGTAGTTAAATATATCGGACAGTTTTTTGAACACCTTGGATTTAATATTTTAGATGAGTGGTATGTTTTAAGTGAGATGGTCGGATCTAAAAAGTACAGTACCCAGGGGAAGATGGGAGATATTAGAGGTTTACCGGATGATGAAGATCTCCAAAAGATAAAAGAAAAAACAAAAGAGCTGGCAAATAAAATATAATGAAAATATAAAGTGAGATAACCTGGTCTTCTCTATATTAAGAAGTCCAGGTTATTTTATTTACAATAAAAATTCAATTAGCAAAAGTACTATTATCAAAAAACCGGCAAATAAAAAGATAAAGGTCATATCATTAATATCGAAATAATCTTTTATACTAATCTTTTTTATAGGTTGTTTTGCTAAGAAACTATTTTTTATCTTAGGATAAATATTAGCAAAAAAGCCGGCCCCGAGGATCATACCGGGCACTCCTCCAATTAAGGCATCAAGTGAACCCTGTCCCACTGCTCCTATCACAGTCCCGGGACAGTAACCTAAAAGACCAAAACCAACTCCAAATAGTAATCCACCCACAATTATGGAACCGAATGAACCGGTTTTTAAGCTTAGTTCAATTTTTCCCAGATAGTTTAAGATATTAACTCCAATCATCCCAGTAATAATAGCGGTTAATATTACCTTAAATACGGTAAAGTCTTCTAATAATAACTGTCCTACTAAAACATTATAATCCGTTACTCCCCCTTTTTGGAGTAAAAAACCAAAGATTAAACCAGTTAATAATCCTAAAAATTTATGTCTGCGGCTTATGGATTTAATTTTCTCCACCCCCGATATTTATATATTTTAGACCCTTCAATATAAAAGTGTGGCAGTTATTACTCCCCCTAAAAAGAAACAGATAACTGCAATCCAGCTGCTCACTGCTAACTGCATCGTGCCACTGATGCCGTGACCGCTTGTACATCCACCAGCCCAGCGGGCGCCCAGCCCCACAAAAAATCCACCAATCAAAGCCGTGATAATTCTTAGAATAGGGGTACTCCCAAATGCATTTAACCAGAGTTCAGGTACTACTTTAAATTCAAACTGTCCTGAAAGTAGGGAAGAAATAAAGGAACCTACGATTAGTCCAATTACAAGCATCACTTCCCAGTCTACAATCGGTTTGTATTCCTGGTAATAATCTTTATTTTCTACTTCTGGACCATATAACATTTTTTCTATCATACCGCTTAAGCGGGCGAAAGCTGTCGAGACCCCAATCGGTCTTTTGGAAAACAAAAAGGAAAACCAGCTTAAGACCCCGATTAAAAATCCGATTAGATAAGGAGACCAGCGGCCCATACTTAAAATATTCATAAAAATTCTCCTTTCTTTTTTTAATTAAATATAAACATTTATTCATTAAAAATTAAAAAGGAGGAGTATCTCATACTATACTCCCCTTACTACTATTATTTAGATGATAGGACAGGTTGTAGAAGACCAACCTTCTAAACCACCTAAGACTACATTCACATTATTGAATCCATTTCTTTTAAGGATACTGGCGGCAGTAGTTGATCTTAAACCACTTCCACAGAAAACATAGATAGGTAGGTTATTAGGTATCTTATTTAAATTGTCCGGCAGTTGAGTAATGTGAATATTTTCCGCTCCTTGAATTTCGCCAGCTTCGGCAAGTTCGTCTTCACTTCTTACATCAAGTAGAAAGTATTTATTGGATTCATCTAAAAGTCTACATAGTTTTTGTACTTTGATCATTCCCAAAGAACTACTTTCATAACCGGCCATATGCCACTTGAGCATTCCGCCTTTTAGGTAACCTATTATATTATCAAAGCCTATCCGGTTTAATATCCTAATATCTTTAGCAGGATATTCGTCCGAAGTTACAATGAGTAATTTTTTATCATAAGAAAGAAACCAACCGGCAAAACTAGCCAGTCCGTCCTGCCAGATAGAAATTGAATCAGGTATATGGGCGGCTCCATAGTTTAATTCATTTCTAGTATCTAATACTAAAACTTCATCTTCTTGAGCTATTTCTTTAAACTGTTTTGGATTAAGAGCAGCCGGAGCCGGTAGATCATCTATTGGTTTAGCTCCTTGCAGGTTTAACTCTTCCATTTTTCGAAAGTAGGGTGGTCTTTCCAATACTTCTTTTATATTTTCAACAAATTCTGTTTCGTTTTCATACTGTAAATTCGGGTTAACTTTCTTTTCCAGACCTATAGTAGTAAATTCTCTTTCTGCAATCGTATCTCCACAGACCGAACCAGCCCCGTGGGCAGGACATAAAATTACACTATCTCCCAGGGGGAGTATCTTATTATATATAGAATCATACAATTTATGGGCAAGCTCATCCATCTTCTCTTCTCCCATCAGGTCTACCCGACCGG
>CAZGMM010000090.1:5906-10198 GCA_964526845.1 uncultured Halanaerobiales bacterium
AATTTATGGGCAAGCTCATCCATCTTCTCTTCTCCCATCAGGTCTACCCGACCGGTATCACCAGCAAAAAGAGCATCACCGGTGAAGACCATTAACGGTTCACCAGAAAAGTCATATAAAAGATAACTAAATGAATTGGGAGTATGTCCGGGAGTATTTATCGCTTCAATGGTTAAACGACCTACTTCAAACTTCTTTCCATCCTTAACTGCGTTTCCATATTGATAGTTAAGTTCATCATCGGCATGCCAGATTGCTGCCTTTGTTTTATCAGCTAAAATTGTTGAACCGATAATATAATCTTCATTTCGGTGAGTTTCTAAGATGTATTTAATTTGGAAACCCTGTTTAGTAGATTTTTCCAAATAATCATCTATATCTCTTTTCGGATCAATTACTACTGCTTCATTTTGGTCCCCTACGATATATGAATAATGAGCTAAACCAGGTGATTCAATTTTTTCAAATAGCAAATAAATCAGCTCCTTTGTTAAGTATGATTAAAGTATTATATTACTTTTATTATAAATTATTATATTATCAAAATTTAGAAATATCAATAATAATTACTAATTAAATAGATAATCAATATTTAATAGTATTTTAATGCAAAGATTTAGCCCAAGTTTTAGTATAGAATCAAAAAAGGAAAATATAAAACTACTAAAACTTGGGCAACTTTTAATTACCTTTGACTTTATTTAAAAGTAAACTAAAAAAATTTTATTTTGGAATACCGTCTTTATTCCAACCCCTTATTTCATAGTATCTATCGAGCATTTCATCCATATCTGTCTGAGTGATGCGGTGACCGCTGGCCGGTCCATCTGGTAGGGGTTCTTTTACGAAGCGGTCAGGTAGGTAATCATCTTTTCGCTCAAAGCCGTGCTTTACATTTATTTGTCTGGTTTGATCCCATACCTTAGCCCCCAATTTCTGCCAGTAATCTTCTGGTAAATCTCGCTCTATAGAAGCGCTTAACATAATGCGGTAGGTATCTTCATTGATTCCGAAAGTGCCGAAATCACATTTGATTAAAGTGTCTAAAGCGGCCAGTTTGTTTTGCAGGTGAACTACTAATTCAGCCTTTTTATCAAGAGATAATCTATTAAGCTTTTCTCCTTTAAATTGGATGCTGCTTACTTCATATGAGACTGGAAAACCTCGTTGGTGGCAGCCGCCCCGATCAGCTGTCATCAAAGCCAGTCCCATACCCGGTGAACCACGTGGAGGCCAGGCTGGTGTTTCAAGACCTTTAATATGAACTGAGTATTCTTTACTACCGGGAATTTCTTGAGAGGCCCTTTTAACACCTTCAGCTAACAGATCTCCTAGTTTATTCTTCCTTTCGGCAATATCTTTAATCATTTCAACCATGTATTTGGGGTTATTAAATTCAAGTTGATCATTATTCAAAATTTGTTTATTTGATCTATGAGAAGCTTCAATTGCAAAACCAAGGGCACCCCCGGTAGAAATGGTGTCTAGTCCCAGTTCATCACATAAGTTAGCAATTTTAATAATATAGTTAATATCAGAAATACCTAAATTTGCTCCGATTAGTCCGAGTGTTTCATATTCAACGGTATCTAATACCATGCCCTCAAATTTACCTTCAAATACCTTGCCTATCTTTCCACAGGCAATTGGACAGCCGCTGCAGGCTATATTTCTCTGCCAGAAAGTATTTCTCTGCTGGTTACTTTCGAGTTGATCTGAACCTTCAAACTGTCCATATTTATAGTTTTGGTTGGGCAGCATCCCTATATCATTAGCAAACGGGATGGAAGAAGGAGTACCTTCTTTGGTTAAGGACTTTACTGAATCAGATTCTTCTAGCTCCTGATAAGCCTTATTAACGGCCTGTAAGAACTTATCTTTATTAGCTACTTCTATTAAATTGGAACCTTTTACAGCGACTGCTTTAAGGTTTTTTGAGCCCATAACAGCTCCTGCTCCTCCACGACCGGCCTGTCTTTTTGGTTCACAGGTTACCATTGCATATCTAACCAAGTTTTCACCGGCCGGTCCAATACAGGAGATCCGAAAGTCATCCCCATGTTTTTCTTTCAATTTTTTGGTAGTTTCACTTACCTTGTTATTTTTAAGTTTATCAGCGGTATGGAATTTGATTTCATCATCATCAATTGTAATATAGGTTAAACTTTTTGCTTTACCCTTAATAATCAGGACATCATACCCGGCATATTTTATTTCTTGACCGAAATGGCCGCCAAAATAAGAGTCAAGCCAGGTATTTGTTAAAGGGGATCTGGTAACTAAACAGCTCCGGAAGGCCGGGGCTAAAGTCCCTGTTAATGGCCCGGTCAGATAGAATATTACATTGTCTGGGCTTAAGGGTTTGGTGTCAGGCTCTATATATTTTTGATAGAGTTTAACCCCCAGTCCCTTGCCACCAATGTACTCTTCTAATATGTTTTTAGGTGTTGCGATGATTTCATAACTCTTTGTGCTTAAGTCAATTGATAACATCTTACCCATATATGGTTTATATTTCATTTTGTAAACACCCCGAGTGCATCGTTTGGACAGTAATCGACACAGTATTCACACATATCACATTTAAAAGCTTTGTTAGTATCAGGATTGACGGTGATCATGTCAAAAGGACAGTGTTCTACACACTTACCACAGCCGATACAACGGTCTTCATCAAAAGTAACATAACCCTTTTCTTTATCAACTTTTAAGGCATCTTCTGGACATACCTTGCTGCAGAGTGCATCTTCACACTGCTGACAGAACTCTATAGAATTAAATACCCCATTGTCAAAATGGTTGATTCTCAGACAGGCCCGGTTAGGGTTAAATCCTTCATTATGGACATGGGAACAGATTAAGGCACATATTTCACAGCCCGTACAAAGGTCGGGATTAACAACTATTTTCTTCATCGTATTACACCTACTTTTTATTCTGCTAATTCGTAAGTATATCTGTATATATCTTCATAGCCTTTTTTATCTATGTCTCTAGGATTACCAACGGTTTGAGGATCTTCTTCCGCTGCTTTTGCTAATTTTGGTATCTCATCTTTGCTTATCCCAAAGTCCTGTAAGGTAGGTATTTCTAAATCATCTGTTAGTTCAAAAATGGCATTAACAGCTTCTAAAGCTGCATCACGGGTACTCATGCCCCTTACATTTTTACCTAAGGCGATGGCAATCCTTCTAAATTTTTCGGGCTCTCCCATCCAGTTATACATCATTACCGGTCCTAAAAGAGAGGCTACAGCTTGGCCGTGCGGGATATCTGGTTTAATACCACCTAAGGATTGGGTCATGGCGTGAACTGCACCGGCACTTTCACTTCCATAGGAGAAGCCGGCTAAAGTAGCTGCTTCCGCCATATAGTAGCGTGCCTCTAAATCATCACCATTGGCAAAGGCTCTCCGTAGATAATCGGCACAGTATTCAATTGCTAATAAGGCGACGGAGTCTGTTAAGGGTTGGGCAAAATGAGAAGTATAACATTCGATCGCATGACAGAGAGCATCCATACCAGTACCGGCCGTGATATGAGGTGGGAGAGTTAAATGGAGTTCAGGGTCAACTAAGGCAATCTGCGGTGCGAGTAAAGGGCCGCCCACATTATACTTTACTTCTCTTTTATGGTCGGTAATAACTGCCCACATAGTTCCTTCACTGCCGGTTCCTGCTGTAGTGGGAATTGCAAGTAGAGGAGCAATTCTTTTTTCCAGGGGTTTCTTTCCACATTCATAATCCAAGATTGAACCGCCGTGTTTATCTAAAAGGCCTATTCCCTTAGCGGTATCTATTGAACTACCTCCTCCTAAGCCAATAAGGCCATCACAGTTATGATCTTCATAAAATTCATAACCTTTGTCTACTGTTGCTACATCAGGATTAATGGAAACTTTATCATAGATTTGATAATCAAAATTATCTTTTGAAATAATCTTTAGTATCTTATCAAGTATACCAGCTTTTCGAATTCCTTGGTCTGTAACAATGAGGGGTTTTGAAATTTCTAATTCTTTAAGGAGTTCATTAAGTTTCTTTCTACTGCCTACACCACTGACAAGTTTAGTAGGCATTTCAAAAGTTTTAATATCATAAATATTTAACATTAATAATCACCTTTCAAAAGAATATTTTAGATTAAAAATTAAAGATTATTATTTTATTAGGCGATTATGTATTCTATTAGATTGAAAATAACTGAGATTATATGAGAGAGAGTACAATGAATTAACAGAATGTCTTATCATATTTCGAACACCCCCATTTTTGTACTAAAATGCATTATTA
>CAZGMM010000091.1:0-10040 GCA_964526845.1 uncultured Halanaerobiales bacterium
GTAATAAATGGTAATGTAGTAGATGAACTCGTTATAGCTAGATTAGAAGAATAACTTAAAGGAGGTTAATTACGTTGAAGGATACAATATATAGATCCCACGTCCTAATTTGTACTGGAACGGGCTGTGTATCATCCGGTTCTAAAAAGATCAAACATGAACTTCAGGACCAGTTGGCAGATAAGGAATTATTGGATGAAATTAAAATAGTAGAAACCGGCTGTCACGGTTTTTGTGAAAAAGGGCCAATTATGGTCGTTTATCCTGAAGGAGTTTTTTACTGTAAGTTAAAAGAAGAAGATGTAGCCGAAATAGTGGATGAACATCTCTTAAAAGGAAGAATTGTCGAAAGACTATTATTCAAGGAACCAATGACAGAAGAAAGTATCCCTTCTTATCAAGATATAGATTTCTATAAAAAACAACATAGAATCGCCCTGGCTAACTGTGGTAAGATCAATCCCGAAAGTATAGAAGAATACATAGCAAATAATGGTTATGAAGCTGCCGGTCAGGCTCTAACTTCTATGACTCCCCAAAAAATTATAGAAGAAGTCAAAAACTCTGGCCTGCGCGGCCGGGGTGGAGGCGGTTTTCCGACCGGTCTTAAATGGCAGTTTGCCAGAGATAATAAAAGTGATAAAAAATATGTCATCTGTAATGCGGATGAAGGTGACCCCGGTGCCTTTATGGATAGAAGTATCCTGGAAGGAGACCCACATAGAATAATTGAGGGTATGATAATAGCCGGTTACGCGATCGGTGCTGATGAAGGATATGTATATGTGAGAGCCGAATATCCGCTTGCCATTGAAAGATTGCAAAAAGCCATCAATGACGCGGAAGAATTAGGCTTATTAGGTGAAGATATCTTTGGTTCTGGTTTTAACTTCAAATTGAACATAAAAAAAGGAGCCGGTGCTTTTGTTTGTGGAGAAGAAACAGCCCTGATGGCTTCCATTGAAGGTAAAAGGGGTATGCCTAATCCCAGACCACCTTATCCAGCTGAGAAAGGGCTCTGGGGTAAACCGACCAATATTAATAATGTAGAAACTTATGCTAATATACCATACATAATAAGTGAAGGCTCAGAGGTTTTCTCTTCGATTGGAACTGAAAATAGTAAGGGTACAAAAGTATTTGCCCTTACCGGTAAGATCAAAAATACCGGTTTAGTTGAAGTACCGATGGGTACCACCTTAAAAGAGGTTGTTTTTGATATTGGAGGCGGTCTCACTGAAGATAAGAAGTTTAAAGCAATTCAAACCGGGGGACCATCGGGGGGATGTATCCCGGAAGACTATCTAGATTTACCTATTGATTATGACTCCCTTATCGATGTGGGGGCAATGATGGGTTCCGGTGGTATGGTTGTAATGGATGAAAGTACCTGTATGGTAGATGTAGCCCGCTTCTTTTTATCATTTACCCAAAATGAATCTTGTGGTAAGTGTACCCCCTGTCGGGAAGGTACAAAGAGAATGTTAGAAATATTAAATAGGATCTGTGAAGGGGAAGGAAAAGAAGGCGATATTAAATTACTAAAAGAATTAGGAGAGCATATTAGTGAAACCGCTTTATGTGGTCTCGGTCAAACTGCTCCTAATCCGGTCCTTAGTACCATTAAATATTTTAGAAATGAGTACGAAGCTCATATCTTTGATAATAAATGTCCAGCCGGCGTATGTCAGGAATTAGCATCAGCTTATACCATTAATGAAGAGACATGTGTAGGCTGTGGACAGTGTGTTAAAGTATGTCCGGTCGATGCCATTACCAAAGGTGATGGAAACTACTATGTAATTGATGATGAGATATGTATTTCTTGTGGTGCTTGTGAAAAGAAATGTCCAGTCGATGCCATATCACAGGGTTAAACAGGTAAAAAGGAGGTTTAAATACTAAATGGAAAAAGTAAGTTTAACTATAGATGAGCAAAATATAGAAGTTGAAAAAGGTACGACAATACTTGAAGCTGCCAAAGAAGTAGGTATAGATGTACCTTATTTATGCTACCATCCTGATTTAACACTGCACGGTGCCTGTAGAGTCTGTGTTGTGGAAGATCTGGAGAATAATTCTCTGGTAGCATCTTGTGTAACTCCCGTTACAGAAGGTATGGAAATATCTACAACCAGTATGAAAGCAAGAAGAGCAAGAAGAAGAAATGTAAATTTACTACTGGCCAATCACCCCAATGACTGTTTGGGTTGTGATAGAAACGGTAGTTGTGAATTACAGGATATTACCCATAGTTTAGGTATAACAAGGGAAGATGTTGAAGAAATTGCAGGTGAAGTGCGCGAGGTAGAAAGAGACGAGGTGGGACCCGCCTTAAAAAGAGATCCCAATAAATGTATTTTATGTGGCCGCTGTGTAAGGGTCTGTGAAGAAGTACAGGGAGTATCAGCCCTACAGTTCAGTAATAGGGGCTTTGACTCAATTGTAACCACAGCTTTTGACCTCCCACAGAGTGAGATCAATTGTGCAAACTGTGGTCAGTGTGCAACAGTCTGTCCGGTAGGAGCCATAACAGAGGTTAGTGAAATTCAGAAAGTCTGGCACGCCTTAGAAGATGAGGATAAACATGTTATAGCGCAAACCGCACCTTCTATCCAGGCAACAATCGGAGAAGAGTTCGGTTATGAACCCGGTACAGTTGTGACAGGACAGTTGGTAACCGCTTTAAGGAAGTTGGGTTTTGACAAAGTATTTTCAACTGAATTTACCGCTGACTTGACCATATTAGAAGAGGGTTCAGAGTTTTTAGAAAGATTAACTGCCAATAAGAACCTTCCTCACATAACATCCTGTTGTCCGGGTTGGGTTAAATATGCTGAACATAATTATTCGGATTTATTGAACCATCTATCTTCTGCTAAATCACCACAGCAGATGTTCTCTGCCTTATCTAAAACCTACTATGCGGAAAAAGCAGATATAGATCCCGAAAAAATTTATACCGTATCCATTATGCCCTGTACAGCTAAAAAGTTCGAAAAAGATAGAGATGAAATTAATGCAACAGAGTATAAGGATACTGATGCCGTATTAACAACTAGGGAGCTTGCCCGGATGATAAAAGAGGTAGGATTACAGTTTAAAAACTTACCTAAAGAGGAGTATGATGAACTGATGGGTGAGCATACCGGAGCCGGTACCATCTTTGGGACCACCGGTGGAGTAGCGGAAGCTGCCGTCAGAACTGTAAAAGAAAAATTAACCGGTGAAGAGCTAGAGAGATTAAACTTGGGCTTTAGAGGTATTAATAAAGCTGAAGTTGTAATAAATGACCAGATTATTAAGGTGGCAATCGCCAATGGTCTCAGAAATGCAGAAAAACTATTAGATGAAGTAAGAGCTGGCGAATCTGAATACCACTTTATAGAAGTAATGGCCTGCCCTTATGGGTGTGTAGGCGGTGGTGGTCAGCCTCTTCCGATAAGTGAAGAACATAAAGAATTACGAGGAAAAGGACTGGCTAATGCAGATGAAAATAATGTGGTTAGAAAATCACATGAAAATCCGATGATCAAAAAGCTATATGAAGAGTACTTAGAAGAACCAAATGGTGAAAAGTCCCATCACTTACTCCACACTACTTACCATGAAAGACCAAAAAACTAACAATAAAAAAATTAAATACAGCGAATTATAGCCCCATCTCTTATCACAAGAGGTGGGGTTTCTTGATTTAAGCAGTATACTCAAGTATAATGTTAATAGCTTAAAAATCTTCTTTTTTAATTTCTAGGGAAGTGAATAAATTGAAATATATAACCAAAAGCCCTGAAGAAACAAAGATGATAGGTAAAAGGATAGCTGAAATAATAAAAGAAGACAAAAATTATTTTTCACAGATAATACTTTTAACAGGTGATTTGGGAGCCGGTAAAACCGTTTTAGTTAAAGGATTAGCCGAGGGTCTTGGTATCAATTTTAATATTACAAGTCCCACTTTTAATTTGATAAATGAATATGAAGGAGAGCCCGGCTTAATCCATATGGACTTTTATCGGATTGATAAAAAAGAAGAATTGCTCCAGTTAGGATTGGAAGAATACATGGCTATGGATAATGTAAAAGCCATTGAATGGCCCCAGCTGATCTTTGATTATCTGCAGGCTGAATTTATTTTTATAAAGCTCAAAAATATGGATGGAGACAAACGCAAAATAATTATAGAAGCGGAAGGACCAAAAAGCAAAAACATACTTAAAGGACTGAAAGACAATGTTAGTATTGGGAATTGATACGAGCACAGATATATGTTCGGTCGGACTTAGTAATAAGGAAGACTTTATCGGTGAAATTAATATAAAACTAAAAAGGAGACACAGCGAACGTCTCTTGCCGATTATAAGGAGAATATTTTCTGAAACAGGTTATGAAATACAGGATTTAGATGGTCTAGCTGTTACCGATGGGCCTGGTTCTTTTACCGGTCTTCGGATCGGATTGAGTACAGCGCAGGCCTTTAAAAGGGCCTTGAATATTCCGGTATATTCTGTCTCTTCCTTAGAGTATATGGCTTATTCTGTAAGTCAACATTACGAAAACCATTTACTGGTTCCTACCATTGATGCTCGCAATAAAAGGGTTTATACTTCTGTTTTTACAAGTGAACCCCAGCAAAAACTTTTAAAAAGAATAAGCGATGATAAAGCCGTAGAAGTCAAATCATTGATTGAAAGCTTAAGAAAATATGAAAAAGGCAAGGTAATCTTCGGGAGTGGCATAGATAGTTATTATGAAATCTTTAAAAAAGCAAATTTAGATAATACTAAGATAATATATAAGATAAGAAACTTCGGCGGATATAATTTGGCATGTTTAGGATATAAGTACCTTTCAGCCGGCCAGGATACTGATTATAGCGAGCTTGTGCCCAAGTATTTAAAGAAACCCCAGGCGCGCCTTAACTGGGAAAAAAAGTATCTGCAGGAGGATTAACATGGATTTATGTCTTGATGTGATGAAACTGGATGATTTAGGGGAAGTAATTAAAATAGAGCGAGAAGCTTTTTCAAACCCGTGGAATATGAAATTTTTTAAAGAGGAATTAATTCATAACTCCTTTGCCCTCTATCTAACCGCTAAAAATGATAATGAACTCGTGGGTTATGTGGGCTGTTGGTTTAAAGACCATGCTAATGAAGTCCATATAGTTAATTTAGCAGTAAAAAAGACCAAAAGGAGACAGGGTATAGGATCCTATTTAATCAAAGAAATTGTTGATATGTCAAAAAATTTAAATGCAGATACTTTAACTTTGGAAGTCAGAATTACTAATAGAGCGGCCATTGATTTATATAAACAACTCGGTTTTACCAAAGCGGGTCTAACACCTAACTATTATCTCGACAATGAGGAAGATGCATTACTGATGAAAAAGGAGCTTAATTAAGATGAATGAAGACATTAAAATATTAGCAGTAGAGACATCCTGTGATGAAACAGCTGCTGCAGTTAGTAAAAATGGATTAGATATTTTAGCAAGTGTAGTTGCCTCCCAGGTGGACTGGCATAAAAAATATGGGGGCGTAGTACCGGAAATTGCTTCCCGTAAACACATGGAATTTATTAATCCTGTAGTTGAAGAAGCCTTAGAAAAAGCTAATATAAAGTTAGCGGATCTTGATGCGGTTGCTGCTACCTATGGACCGGGTTTAGTCGGTTCACTTTTAGTAGGTTTATCTTATGCCAAGGCCCTGGCCCTTGCTTTAAATAAACCCTTTATCGGGGTTAACCATATTGCGGGACATATTTATGCCAATTTCATTTCGAAAAAGGATATCAAGACCCCGGTCATCTGTTTAACAGTTTCAGGTGGTCATACCGATTTGCTATATTTTGAAGAATATGGGGACTATGAAATCTTAGGTAGGACCAGAGATGATGCAGCCGGGGAAGCATTTGATAAGATAGCCCGTTATCTTGGTTTAGGTTACCCCGGTGGACCTATTATTGAAAAAAGGGCAAAGCTGGGTAAAGAAGATGCAGTTGATTTTCCCCGCCCCTTTATTGATAAAGATACCTATGATTTCAGTTTTAGCGGCCTCAAAACCGCTGTAATAAATTATATCCACAACCAAAAGCAAAAGGGTAATGAACTCGATATTAATGATATAGCAGCCAGCTTTCAGCGGGCTGTAATTGATATATTAACTGCGAAAACAGTTCGGGCCGCCCTTAATAAAAAAGTAAACAGCGTAATTTTATCAGGTGGGGTAGCAGCCAATGAAAGATTCAGAGAGGTATTACGCGAAAGATTAGAAAAAGAAGGAATATCTTTATATTATCCTGATTTAGAACTCTGCACCGATAATGCGGCCATGATCAGTACAGTAGCCTATTATCAGTATAAAAAAGGTGACTTTGCTGACTTTGCTCTAAATGCTGACCCCAATCTACAGTTATAGGTGATAAAAATGGAAAAGAATAAAAGAGAATATTATTTATATAAAAGTGTACAGGATGATAACATTTTGCCCGTAACTTCAAAATGTAATCTATCCTGTATTTTTTGTAGCCATCAACAAAATCCAAAAGATCTTGAAATAATCAGTTTCGGGGATCTAAAACTCAAAAAAATAAATGATTTAATCGATTATATAAATCCCAATCAGCCGATTATCATGGGAGAATCGGCTACCAAAATAATTGAAGGTGAACCCTTAGTCCACCCTGATTTTAGAAAAATAATAAAAAGTATTAGAGTAAAATATAGTGATACTGAAATTAGAATTACCACCAATGGGGCTTTATTAGATGAGAATTTAATAAATTTTTTTGCAAAGATAAAAAATATAGCTCTTAATATTTCAGTAAATTATTTAGAACCTAAGCTGCGGGAAAAAGTGATGGGAGTGAATTGTAATCAAAACATTAATACAATCTTTCAAAAACTAAAATATTCAAATATTGAATATAATTTTAGTATGGTGGCCCTGCCCCATCTTTATGGTTATCAAAGGATTAAAGAAGAAATTATTAAAATGGCTGAATATGAACCTTTAACTATCAGGGTTTTCATGCCGGGTTATACGAGCTTAACAGCGTCTGATTTGAAGTTTGATCACAGAGAAGTCTATCAAAAATTATCTATAATGGTAGATGAGATTAATACGTTCCAAAAAACACCGGTCACTATTGAGCCGCCGATAATCAAGAATTTAAAAAGTGAAGTAAAGGGAATAATAAAAGGAAGCCCGGCTGATAAGGCAAATATCAAGTACCTGGATATAATAAAAAAAGTTAACGGCCAAAAGACAATTACCCGGGTGGAAACCTTTAACACGATAAAAAAATTAAAAAATCCTTTGTTAGAAATAAAAAGAGGAGATAAATTGATTAAGACCACGTTAAAAAAGGAAAAAGAGAAAAGGTCCGGCCTTATAATGGATTACGACCTTGCTTTAAATAAGATCACTGAGATTAATAACTTGATAAAAAACAATGAAGATAAAAAAATAATGTTTTTAACCTCTGAACTGGGTTATCATCTAATAAAATATATAATAAAAAACTATTTAGGTTATGCTGATAGGAATAATATCTTTACCGAAGCGGTGAAAAATACTTATCTTAAAGGTTCGATAATTTCAGCTGGTCTTCTCACAAATTTGGATATAGAAAATCATCTTAAAAATAAAACTGATATTAAACCAGATTTGTTAATTTTACCGGCTGTAATGTATGATATTTTCAATAATGACCTGAGAGGAAACAGTTATAAAAGTATAGAGAATAAACAGATGTTTGAAGTAGAAATTCTTTAATCAATAGTATAGATTATGGGAGAAAAAATGAATATTTAGGAGTATATAGGTATTAATTAACTTTAATTGACTCTTAGAACTCATAAATATGGTTGATTTTAAATTAATACTTAGATATTATTAATACAGTAATTATTAGCACTCAACTCAAATGAGTGCTAATAACAAGTGCTAAATATATATTATATATAAAATTAAAGGGGGTACATTAAATGAGTGTTAAGCCATTAGGAGACAGAGTAGCAGTAAAATTAGTCGAAAGAGAAGAAAAAACTGAAGGTGGTATTGTAATACCAGATACAGCTAAAAAGGAGAAGCCACAAACTGGTGAAATCTATGCAGTTGGTCGTGACTGCTATACCGAAGATGAAACACCTGAAGTTGAAAAAGGAGATATGGTAGTATTCGATAAATTTGCTGGTACTGAAGTAACAGTTGATGGAGTTGAATTTAAAATAGTCAATATTGACGACATTGTTGCAGTAATTGGTTAATTTTAAACGAAAGTAATAACTAATTAAGGGAGGGTTTATAAATAATGGCTAAAGATATTAAGTTTAGCGAAGATGCACGTCGTAAGTTAAAAAGTGGTGTAGAAAAATTAGCAAATTCAGTTAAGGTCACATTAGGACCTAAGGGAAGAAATGTTTTATTAGAACAGAGTTTTGGTGCTCCTACCATTACTAATGATGGTGTGAGTATTGCTAAAGAAATAGAAGTTAAAAATCGTTATGAAAACATGGGTGTACAAGCAGTTAAAGAAGTAGCTACTAAGACTAATGATGTAGCAGGTGATGGTACAACTACCGCTACCGTATTAGCAGAAGCTATTTTCAATGAAGGTCTCAAAAACGTTACTGCCGGCGCCAATCCAATGCTTCTCAAAAGAGGTATTGCCAAGGCGGTAGAAAAACTAACCGAAGAAATTGCAAATACTGCAACTCCTGTTGAAGGCAGAGAAGAAGTTTCCCAAATAGCTTCAATTTCTGCTGGTAATGATGATGAAGTTGGAGATCTAATTGCAGAAGCGATGGAAAAGGTTGGACAAGACGGAGTAATCTCCGTAGAAGAATCTAAGAGTATGGGAACTTCCTTAGAAGTAGTTGAAGGTATGCAGTTTGACAGAGGTTACTTATCTCCTTACATGGTAACTGATACTGAAAAGATGGAAGCTTCTCTTGAAGATCCATACATCCTTATCACAGATAAGAAAATTTCAAATATCCAAGATATCTTACCTCTATTAGAAAAAGTTGCTCAGTCCGGTAAATCTCTACTTATAGTAGCAGAAGAGGTTGAAGGCGAAGCACTTGCAACCTTAGTTGTAAATAAAATTAGAGGTACTTTTGATTGTGTAGCCGTTAAAGCACCTGGCTTTGGTGACAGGAGAAAGCAAATGTTAGAAGACTTAGCAATTCTAACAGGCGGCCGTGTAATCACAGAAGACCTCGGCCTTAAATTAGAGAATGCAGAAATTTCTGATCTAGGTCAAGCTCATAAAATTACAATAACTAAAGACGATACCACCATTGTTGAAGGTGAAGGAAATAAAGAAGACTTAAAAGAAAGAATTAGCCAAATCAGACGTCAGATCGAAAGCAGTGACTCTGACTTTGATAAAGAAAAATTACAAGAAAGACTTGCTAAGTTAGCTGGTGGTGTTGCTGTAATTAGAGTCGGTGCCGCAACCGAAACCGAACTCAAAGAAAAACAGCACAGAATTGAAGACGCCTTATCAGCTACTAGAGCAGCTGTTGAAGAAGGATTAGTACCAGGTGGTGGAGTCACCTATCTAAATGCTATGAAGGTTCTTGATGATATCAAATTAGAAGGTGATGAAGGTACCGGTGTAGATATAGTTAAGAGATCCTTAACTGCTCCAATGCGCTTAATCGCTAATAACGCTGGATATGAAGGTTCAGTTGTTGTTGAAAAGATTAAAGAATTAGAACCTGGCATGGGCTTTGACGCCATGAAAGGTGAATATGTAAATATGATTAAAGCTGGTATCGTAGATCCAGCTAAAGTAACACGCTCTGCAATTCAAAATGCTGCAAGTGCAGCTGCAATGTTACTCACAACTGAAGCCCTAGTCGCCGATACTTCTGACGATGATGAAGATGAAAACGGCGGCGGAGCTCCCGGCGGAATGCCCGGTGGAATGGGCGGAATGGGCGGAATGCCCGGTATGATGTAATTAGAAGTTAATTAAGTACTCTCAAAGTGGTGTACCGTTTAGCGGTATACCACTTTTTTTAT
>CAZGMM010000092.1:0-9919 GCA_964526845.1 uncultured Halanaerobiales bacterium
AATGTAAATCTTTATATATAATTAAGGTTTGGAAATCAAACAACAAGTTATATAAAAAGAATGGTGTATAATTATTTTAATAAATTAAAAAGAGGTGTTTTTAAAAAATGGATATAAATAAAATTGCTAATTCTATAAAATCAAATAATAATGCAAACTGTAGATATGTTTGTATAAATGGTAAGAATATTATGCTTAATCAAAATGGATTAAGAAAATCCTTAAAAGAATTTATTGAGGATTTTGAATAAAAAAAAATGGAGTTGATATAAAATGAGAATAGAAGAAATCAAAAATAAAGAAACTGGAGAATTATATAAAACTGAAAGCGGAGAAACTTTAAAAGAGTATATAATTGAAGAAGGCGATAAGTTCATTCCTAAAATAAGTACTTGTATAGAGCGAGCAGGTAAATATATTAATTATAAGCTACCAGTTGATTTAGTTACTAAAGATGGTGTTCAATTTGAGGATATCTTCATAACCTTAACCAAATCTCAAGCTATGATAATTAATGACACCGTTGATTGTACTCAACAGTTATTTACTGTTTATGAATATTCCAACAAATACGGAAATTTTTTAGGTGTAAGTTGTAATGAACTAAAACCATCAAAAACATTAGCAGACTTTGGTTTTGTTAAGAAAGAGTAGATAAATTATGGGTATTAAAGTTAGTTATATTAACCGATTAAATTATTTAATTGGCGAAAAACCTAAATCACAAGTTGCAAACGATTTAGGTATTTCTAAACAGCGTTTAAATTATTGGTTAAAAATTAACAAGATACCCTCAACTTTTTTAAAAGATTTATCAAACCGTAGAAAAATCAATTATAGGTTTTATAAAGACACTGTAACATCTAAAGCTGATGGTTACAGAAAGAGATATATAAATTTTGTTATGATTAATTTTTCTTCTATGTTTAGAAAAATTAAATTATTTGGTTTAGGTATTAGAAGTAAATTAATACAAGCAAGATTTAATTTTTATAACAAAAACCATTATTACAGTCCATCTACTCAAGTTTATGATTTTAATGATGGTTTTACTTTATTCAAGAAAGAGATTAAAGATATTTGGTCACAATACGACCCATTACCTTATGGTGAAGAGCCGGATGGTTCAAGGGATGTAGCAAGTGATTATAATTTAGAAGTTACATTTTTTTATTAAAAAATATATAGAGGTGTTTTTTTTATGAGAAGATTTATAAGTCAAGTTGCAGAGTTTAAAGATATAGACAAACTTAATTCTTTTTTATACAATATTAATAGTGATGACACTATAAGAATAATTACCCATTCTAAAGGTTACACTTTAATTTATAAAAAAGAGGTTTATTAATTATGCAATTTGGTGTATTTGATTTAGAAACATTAGGTTTAGGTGGCGATTTTTTAAATGGTGGTTGTTATAATGGTATAGTTTATTCTTATTATGAGAACCTTAATGATTTAATCCATTATATAGTATATAGTGGTATTAAGATATGGTATGCTCATAATGGAGGTAAATATGATGTTAGATATTTATTTGATTATTTAATAAAAAATGGTTTTAGCATAAAACCTTTAATAATTTCTTCATCTATTGCTCAGTTCAAAATTTATTTAGGTAATAAAAAAGTTTGTGAGATTAGAGATAGTTATTTATTATTACGCGGTTCTTTAGATGGATTAACTACTTCTTTTAATGTCAAACACAAAAAGAAAACTGGAACTATTGATTATAACAATATGAAGATTACACCACAAGAAAAAGAATATTTAAAATTTGATGTTATTGGTTTATATGAAGTTATAATCAAATTCAATGAGATTTTAAAGCAAAGAAATATAACCTCAAAATTAACAATTTCTTCTTGCGCAATGTGTGACTATAAAACAAACTATCCACAACTTTTTTCTTTAATTAACAATATTGATAATAAAGAATTAAGGAGCGGTTATTATGGTGGTAGAGTTGAAATCTTCAAATCTTATTTTAGTTCTAAAGAAAATAATGATAGAAAACTTTTTTGTTATGACATAAATAGTTTATATCCTTATGTAATGCACGATTTCAAGTTTCCAGTAGGCAAATATTTCATTTCAATTATACCACAAACTACAGAATACATTTCAAAGATAGAATATTTTTGTCCTAAAGATTTAAACATTCCTTTATTACCAATTCATCACAACGGTAAACTAAAATTTTGTACTGGATTTGGTACTGGTATTTATTCAAGATATGAGATAGAAAAAGCAAAAGAATTAGGTTATAAAATAAAATTTATCAAAACATACAATTTCAAGCAGAGCGAGTTTTTATTCAAGGATTACATAGATTTTTGGTATAACATAAAAAAGCACAGCAAAGGCGCAAAGAGAACAATTTCTAAATTAATGTTAAATTCTTTATATGGTAAGTTTGGAACAAGACCTGATAGACAGAAATATATTATAAATCCTAATAAGGATTGGATAGACAAGAATTTCAAGAATTGGGGCTTAAATGATTTTGGTAATTTTGAGATTTGGAAGAAGGATTATTTTTTTAGGATGCCATATGTAAATATTCCAATTGTTATATATATAACAAGTTTAGCAAGAACTGTTTTATTCAATTATATACAGAAATGTGATGACATTTATTATTGCGACACTGACAGCGTTTTTACTACAACAGAATTAAATATTAGTGAAGATTTAGGCGCTATGAAGTTAGAAAAAACAATTGATGAAGCATATTTTTTAAGACCAAAAGTTTATGCTTGTAGAATGCAAGACAAGGAATTAATCAAAGCCAAAGGTTTCAAGAGCGACAATCTTAATTTTTCTGCTTATAACAAAGCATATTTCAAAAACAACTACAAAGATTTTGAGCAGAACATTAAAGGTATAGGTGGATTTAAGACCACTATTAAAAGGTTTAATAAGTTTATTTGTAGCTATGATGTGAAAAAGAGTATAAAAAGTTTGTATGATAAAAGAATTCTTAACCCTAAAGAAAACACAACAACACCATATAACCTAACAAAAGAAGACTTTTTAAAATGATTGTTCTATAATTTATGGTATGGTTGATAAAAATATTTCAAACCATATAAAAAATGGAGTTGATAAATATGACAAAATTAAAGTTTACAGATTACCAAAAGCAAAGAATTAAAGAAATGAAAGAAGAAGACGAGTATAAAGATTTAGATATAAAAGACAAACAAAAAATAATAGGCGAAGAATGGACTAAAATTAATGAATATACAGAATTAGATATTGAAGAAGAAAAAGAAGAAACTAAAGAACCAACACCAAAAGAAGAACTATTAGAAGAAGATAACGAGACAAAATATAGATATAAATGTGAATGTGGATATTATTTTAACGACCCTATACCTGCAAAATGTCCTAAATGTGGATGTGATTTATTATGATTTTAAAAAGTATGTATGATGCAAGAGATATTAAATTAAATATTGAAGTTTAAATAAGAAATGTGATAAAAAATGATTAAAAAAAATTTAATGGTCACTATACCAAACACCGGAAATGTAAGAATTGAAATGATACCTTTTTTATTAGCAAATGTTGGATATATACACACTTTTGATTGTCCATCAAAGCGACCAATTTATTTTAACCGTAATCAATATATGGAAACATTCTTAAAAACTGGTTGTGATTGGCTTTTAATGATTGATAGTGATACTATTCCACCTATTGATGCTTTAGATAAGATAGAAGCTTTTTTAAATGATTTTGAAGAAGATAAAATAAAAGTTATAAGTGGTTGGTATAATACATATAATATTTTAATAAACAAAATACATCCGGTATTTTTTTGGCAGGATGCAGAAGGTCTTTATAAAAATTATAGTGATGAAGAACAAGCACAAATAGAAAAAGAAAAGTTCCATATTATAGATGGCTGCGGTGGTGGTTTTATGCTTGTTCATAAAGATGTAGTTGTGAAATTAAAAAAACCATACTTCAAAAATAATTATGATAATGATATAACACAATTAACATTAAGTGAAGACCTTTATTTCTGTAATAAAATACAACAAGAGGCAAAGGCAAAAATTTATTTATTACCAAATATTAAATGTGCACATATAAAAAGTTTAAATATATAAAAAAGGAGTGTTAAAAAATGAGATTAAGAATAATAAAAAGTAATGTTAAATATAGTTATAAAATATTTTTAAATGGTGTAATAGTAAAAAATTTTAGTGAATTATTTAATAAAAATATTTTTGATATTATAAAAGGATTATTCAATAATAAAACAGATGTTTTAAGAATTGATATATATTATAATAAACATTTCAAGGTTGGTAGTGTTATTTTGGAGTTTTAATATGAATGAAGAAAATGTTTTCAAATTAACTGATATAATAAACACACCACAAGTTGTAAGTGGTGGAGTAAGTGGTGGTGTTACACCGGATAGTATAATGAAAACTATTGAGAGTATTTTTTCAACAGTAACAAAGTTTCAAGAAAAAGCTCAACAGTTCCAGATGCTTTATGGTAGAACCCCAGCTAACAAGCAAGAACTTAAAAGCGGTAGACCACTTGTTGCAATAGACCAATACACACCAGCAACACAAGAACGAATGAACAGACAACCAAAAACTGAAAATGTGAAGGAAATGAGAATTAATTTTGATGACGAAAAATTTTATACAATAGTACAGAATACTTTTGATGGTTTATTCAAAATGGCTGAACCATATAAAGATTTAAAGGTTGAAGAAGCCATTAAAAAAATAGATAGCTTGAAAGGTTTGATAGTTCCAAAAGTAAGCCAAAACTTAAAAAATGCGGTGTTAGAATGTGTAAATATAGAATAACAAAGATGTTCAAAACTAATCACGAACTTTTGGATTTTTTGATTGATGAAAAAATACCTTTTGAACGGATACATCAAACTTTTATAAGTAAGGATATAAAATGTGTGATTTTAAATGAAGAATAAATTAAATATAAAAAATGATGCTTCCAAAATTGGTATATTAGGATTACAAGGAAGCGGTAAAACTTATTTTACAAAAAAGATATTAAAACTATATAAAAAGCCGGTTGTGTTTCAAATCAATAAAGATGACAAATATCAAAATGATAAAAAAATTCTTGTATATCAAGCAGAAAGTCCTAAAGAATTTTGGAAATTTATAAATTTTGTTAAACCAATTCTAAAAGAACAAGCTATGTCTAAAGAGATAAAAATTGATTGTATTGTAATAGATGAAGCAGATTTATTTATCCATAATAATTTTTTAGTAAATGCACACGATGACTTTAACGAATTAATAGCAAACCATAGACACTATAAAGTCAGTCTTATTTTCATATCAAGAAGACCTCAAGACATAAGTGCAAAAGTTTTAGAAAGCTGTAAACATATTATAATATTCCCACTTCAAGGAGCAAATGCAAAAAAGAAACTTGAACAAATATATCAAGGTATGGGTAGAATGTCATATAAATTGAAATATAAAGAATACTCTTTTATATATAAAAAAATTGGTGAAGAACCAAAAATTTATCCAAAAATCAAATAATATCTCTATTTCTTTTTTATTTTATTTTGTAATATTAACAAAGCTATTTCTAAAAGTTTGAAATCCAAACATAAATTTAAAAAATGATTGGTCTATATTATTATTAGTTTGTAATACTAATTATTATTAGTTTAATTATTAGTAATTCAAACAAAAAATATAAATGTGAGATAAAATGGCTCAATTGATTTCAAAAACAAATATGTCTAACTGGACTGATGGTATTTTAGTTGGAATTTCTAAAGTTGCAACTGAAAATCTATTAAAACCAATTATCGGAGATAGTACTTTACTATCCGGTGGCGTTAAATTAGTTGCTGGTAGTATGATTACTTCAACAAGTGGTTTAGGTAAAGTTGGAAAAATTGTAGGTCAAGGTATGCAGATAGACGGTGTTGAAGATATAGCACTTGTAATTGTTAATAAAACAAACGGTTTATTTGGATTAATACCATCTGCAAAAACAACAAATAACACAAATCAAACTGTGTTAATATAAAACAAGAAATAAAAAATATATAAAAAATGGAGATGATTTTTATGGACCTTGTACCATTCAAAAGAACATACAGAAAAAGCGATTTTGGATTAACTGCTGATGTAAGTTGTATTCAAGACAAATATGTTGAAGTAGGAAGCTTAACAGTTCCAGCTCAACAAGAAATAGCATATGGTAATAATGAAAATGTAACTGGTAGAATTCAAGGAACACCTTTATACATTAATATATATGACACTGCTGCACAATTAGCCGGTGTTGTAAGATTAGTTATGACAAATGCAAACGAAACAAACTCTGCTGTAATTTTAGAAGAAAGTATTGAAAGATTGTCCGCTGATGTGTCAGATAGAACAAAAGCAGTATTACTTCCAGAAACAGCTATGAGAGTAAAAGAAGATAGTAAACTTAAAGTACTATTCAAGGCTGATGCAGCCTCTAAAACTATTGATTATGATGCAACAAATACAGTATTTAGTATTCCGGTTACAGTTTATCAATAGATAAATATCAACTCAAAAAAAAAACCTCTAATATCCTTTTTGGCAGATTAGGATAAAAAGAAATCTGCTTAAAATTTTTTTAATAATAAAAGATGATTAAAAATGATTAATAAAAGCTATGATAGGAAATATGAAACAAGTCCTCTTTTTTCTTTTACGAATGTTGAACTAGCAACAACTGAAAGTCAGTTTATAGATTTAGAATTGGATAATACAGCAATAGCTAAATATCTACCTCTAAATAATATAAATATTCAAAATTCTTCAAGTGAAAAAGTAGAACTTACAATAAATCAAGATGAACAAAAGAAATATATTCTACAGCCCGGAACAATTATTTCAATGGATGAAACAGTATTTCCAGCAATAAGATATATTAAAATAAAAAACTTGTCTGCAACAACAATATCTGCTGATGAAGTTAATATTACTGTTTATAAAGTTGGAGTCACTGTTGAGGGAATTGTTGAAAGAACACATCAAAAATTGTTTAAAAAAAAAAGATGGAATGTGATATAAAATGAAGACAAACACAATATTAACAATCGCGGGTGTGGGATTAGGTGTTTTATTATTAACATCCACAAAAAAAGATGGGGAAAATATCACATTCACACTTGGCGGTGGTGGATATTCCACTGGTGTTGGAGCATCAAGCGAAGAAACACCAACAATATATAATGTTACAAATGAATACAATATACCAGCAGCAGATTTAAGTGGGCTGTTTGATTTTAATAATGAAATAACAAAAAAATCAAGCTCAAATATAAATAAAAAATCAAATTTTGCATCAAACTTATATGATACAACAAATTTAAGTAATGAAGATATAACAAAAATTAAAAAAAGTTATACAAGTTTTAATAAAAAAAGTAATGCACAAATGAGTTATGCAGATGAAGTTCCAACAAGTCCATTAAATAATATTTTAAATGGTGGTCAATAATGACTATATTTGATAGTACACAAACTTTAAGCGATGTAATCCAAGGTGGATTTCTTGATATAGGAGCAAAAACTGTAGAAAAAAAATCTAATACATATTCTTTTAGCTCTCAAGATACTTATGCGCCAGTTACAAGCTATGATTATACAAGCACATATAGTCCAGCACTAACATATGCACCACAATATCTAATAAATTCTGCTGGGGCAACACAAACTGGAACACCAACAACGACAACACAATTTACGAAAAAAACAGACCTTTATTCTGCACCAACACAAACAGCGTCACAAATACCAACAACAGTACAAGGAAGTATTAATAGCGGAAGCGATGGTGGGAATGGAATATTTGATAATATAACAGATTTAGCAACTATTGGATTAATAGGGGCTGGGTTGTTTGTTGGATATAATATATTTATAAAGAAAAAGAAAAAGTGATTTTTAAATGAGTGGAATTAAAAACGATAATATACCTAAAACATATAGCGGAGATGGGGAAACAATAGATGTGACTGGTAATGTAATTTCTGCAAAAGAAGGATTTAACGGTTTATTAGGGGAAATAAGACAATTTGCTTTAAGTATAACAGGGGCTAAAACAAAAGCACAATTACAAGCTTTAGGTTGGGCGATATGTGATGGTACAACACCATCAAGTCAAGGCATATCAAGTCCAACAATTGAAACTACACCTAACTTAAGAAATAAATTTTTAATACACGCAGCAGCTGAAGTTACTGGTGGGACTGTTACAGAAAACTTTTTACCATCACATAATCACGCTATTAATTATATCGCAGGTGGGTCTGATGGAACTAAAGTATTGGGAGCAAATGGATTTACTAATTGGAATAGTGTGCCTATACAAGCAACTACCAGCGGAACAGCTTTAGTTGGTTATACAATAGTTTATTTTATTAAAGTGAAATAGATGAGTAAACAAGGGATTATTTTAGCATCATTACCAGCAAGTAGTGGTGGAACTACATATACAAGAATTGGTGCTGCTGCTAAAACATCAACATCAACTATAACAGCTACTACTTGGTCAGCAATTAAATATAATACAGAAATTGAAGATACAAATAATAATTTTGATTTAACTACATATACAGTCGGAACTGGACAAGAAGGGATGTATTCTATTAGTGCGGCAGTGGTGTTTAGTAGTGTTACTGATGGGAATAGATATATAGTTGCAATATATAAAAACGGTGGATTAGAAATTATATTAGGTAGAGGAACAGCTGGGAGTACAAACCTACAAGGTGTAGGTGGAAATGCTAAAATTTATCTTGAAGAAAATGATGAGATTGAAATAAGAGCGTATTGTGATAATACAACAGCAGCTTTTCCAACAGCTGGATATAACTCATTTTCTTGTTATAAAATGCCTTAAAGAGTGATTTTAAATGATAATTGAAGAAGGAATTATTCAAATAGTTCAAGCAGTAGGTATTGGTGGATTGAGTGTTTGGTGCTTTTATAGATTGATGAATACAAGCCTAAATAATCTATTAGAAACAAATAATCAACAACTAAAACTTATTATACAAAATAATATTAAAATTATTGAAATGTTGGATATACTTAAAAGAGATAAAAAATGATTAAAATTGATAAAAAATTGTTTCTTAAAGAATTAAGAGAACAAGAAGCAAGAGCTTTTAAAATTTGTAAAATACTTAAAACTGAAAGTAAATATCAAAATGCTAATTTTGAAATTAAAACTAAAATTGAACTTAAACAAGGATTACCACACCCAGAAATTACTATAACTTGTTTACCAATTATTAAAGTACAAAATGATAGTAGCGAAGAAGCCGGAGAATATTATAAAGATTTAACTATTGAAAATTTAGAGGAAATGATTGATGAATGATTAGATTATTTAAAAAAATATTGGATAAATTACAAGAAGCTTATCTTAAAATAGTTACAATAGATGGTAATACAACATTAATTAAAACAGCAACAGAAAAAATTGAAAACTATTTTGAAAAAGTTAAAAGAACAAATGATACACCACAAGAAGATAGTGTTTTTGTTGGTGGATATTCTTATCACGAATTAAATACAAAATACGCAACAGAAAAAATTGAACAAACTAATTTTCAAAGTTTTAGTATTACAGACACATCACAAAGAGATATAAATTCAACATATGGTAGTAATAAAACAAGTGGTGTGAACTATATAAATGTTAGAATTATACCTACAGCTGTAACAGGAGATGTTGATATATACTTATATAATAGTTATTATGGTGGTTACAATAGGATATTTAGCGCTGGAATTGAAAGAAGCTCAACAGAACCAGTTAATCAAAGTATTAGTATAGATATACCAATAATAGCTAATTATTATACAACAGATAGTAGATTTGGTTATGTTGTAGCAACAGCTGACCA
>CAZGMM010000093.1:0-9919 GCA_964526845.1 uncultured Halanaerobiales bacterium
TACCAAGGAGGCTTTTTCTTTGTCCAATTTGATTTAACTTCCTAACAGGAATGCTCCTTTTTATATCTTTTCTAAGGACTGTTCTATATCATTTATAATATCATCAGCATTCTCTATCCCTACAGATATTCTAATCAGTCCATCTTTTATACCACTTTCTCTTCTTTCTTCCACAGGAACTGATTTATGAGTCATTGAAGCTGGGTGTTGAACAAGAGAACCTACATCTCCTAAACTAACCGCTAATTGAATCATTTCTAAATTATCACAAAATGCTCTTCCTTTTTCTATGCCACCTTTTACTTCAAAGGAAATTAGACCTCCAAAACCATCCATTTGTTTTTTTGCTAATTCATGTTGGGGAAATGATTCTAAACCAGGATATATTAAATTTTTAATTTTGGGATGACCTTTTAAGTATTTAGCTACTTTCATCGCGTTTGAATTATGCTTTTCCATACGAAGAGGCAAGGTCTGGATACCACGCCTTACTAAAAAGCAAATAAAGGGAGCAATTAAAGCACCTAATTTGGTAACAGGATCGTGCAATCCTTCCTCGATGAACTCTTTGTCCCCTACAACAGCGCCAGCTATACAATCACCATGTCCACTCATATACTTTGTGGCACTATGAATTACTATATCGGCACCAAGTTCCAAAGGTTTTTGGAAGTAAGGAGTCATAAAAGTATTATCAACGATCAATTTAAGATCATTATCTCTACAAATCTCTGAAGTTTTTTCTAGATCAGTTAATTTTAATGTTGGGTTGGCAGGAGTTTCTACATATATAACTTTCGTATTAGGCTGTATATTATCTTTAATATTTCCTATATCAGAAGTATCAACAAAGGTATATTCTATATCATATTTGGAAAATATCTTTTCAAATAATCCATATGTCCCTCCATATACTACATCACTACATATTACGTGGTCTCCACTTTCTAATAAAGCTACCAATGTGGCAGTAATTGCTGCCATACCAGAGCCAAATGCCTTACAATCTTCTCCTCCTTCCAAGCTTGCAATTTTATCTTCTAACATATATTCAATCTGACTGTGATCTCTTCCATAAAGATATCCAAATTTTTCACCAGAGAAAATTTTACCCGCTTCTTCAGTATCTGAGTAAGTATATGTTGAAGTTTGATGTATTGGACTTACTAATGCACCAGTTTGTGGACAGGGTTCCGACCCAGAATGAACTGCCCTTGTTTCAAAATCAAGTTCATTTTTATTCATCACTATAATACCTCCAATTAATTATATTGATATAATAATTTTTCATTTTTTAAAAATCGCTTTATTTCATTGATTGCCATTTTAGTATGATTAGTAATAACCTCATAGGTTGCTCCTCCTAAATGAGGAGTAATAATTATATTGTCTAATTCATTGACAAAAGGATGATTATCAGCAAGTGGTTCACTTTCATAAACATCCAATGCTGCACCTTTAATTTTATTGTTTCTTAGGGCCTCAATAAGAGCTGTTTCATCAATTATTGCACCGCGTGAAGTGTTTATTAAATAAGCGCTATCCTTCATTAGTTCAAATTCTTGTTTACCAATTAATCCTCTGGTTTCTTCAGTAACAGCAGTATGACAACTTATAAAATCAGATTTTTTTAATAATTTTTCTAAGCTGACTTTCTCCTGAACATTATCATTCACTTCTACTTCTGAAACATATGGATCATAAATATATATATTCATACCAAAGGCTCTAATTAAATCGGCAACTTTTCTACCTATTTTACCCAAACCAATAATCCCAAAAATTTTATTTTTTAATTGACTGCCTTTAAACTTTAAATATGGACTACCAGGACCTAAAGACCATGTTACATCTTCTTTTAAACCCGCAAACTCTTTTTTGCTTTTATTATCCGATTCCTTAAGATATTTACCTTCTTTCAACGCTTTATGGGCCATTGGTATATTCCTGGCGATATTTAAAGCCATCGCCACCGTATATTCTGCTGTAGTATCACTATTTCTGCCGGGTGTATTAACCACCGGGATTTCATTTTCTTTAGCAGCTTCTATGTCTATATTAACTGGGTTAGATCTAGTACAAATAATCAATTTTAATTTTTCAGCATTATTAATAACTTTTGCTGTGACAGGATCATAACCAACAATCAATATATCTTTATCTTTCAATAAATCAATAAATTCATCTTCACCTAATTTATTATGAGTCTTCCCCCATCCGGCAAATGAAATATCGGTTAATTTTTTTATCTCATCAAGATAATTTTTATCCAATTTTGCTGTTATTAATGTTTTCATTTAATTACCCCCTCTCAGCATCTATTATTTTTTTTCTTTTTTTCCAAAAAGATTGCATTGTTTTCCGGATATTCTGATAGATATCAAAATATTCTTCATATACTTTTACATTCTTTTCTCTAGGTTTGAATTCTTGCCTTACTATTAGTTTCTCCTTGGCCGTTTTAGCTAAATCTTCATATAATCCAACTGCTTTCCCAGCTGCTAAAGCCGCACCCTTGGCAGCGAATTCTGTAGTATTTGAAATAACAACTTCTCTATTTGTACAGTCAGAGATTATCTGAGCCCAAAAATCACTTTTAGAACCTCCACCTCCTAAAAATAATTTCCCCTGACTATCCATTGGTAAGCAATCCCTTATTGAATAAGCTATTCCTTCATAAATAGATCTTAATAAATGGTATCTATTCGCAGAAGAAGATACACCAAAAAATTGTGCCTTTGCGTTAGGATCATAAAAGGGAGCCCTTTCACCTGATTCACTTATATAAGGATGGTATATTATACCTTTAGATCCTACTGGAATTTCCTTTAATTTGCTTTCTAGGAAATCAAACAACCTACTCTTATCTATATATTTTTCTAATTCATTGGAAAAAAGATTATTTAATCCCCAATCCAAATTAGGTGTACCTGCCATTGAAGCAATAATATTTACATATAAGCCATCTATACTATGACACTCATAACCGGATCTGTTTCTTTCACCAATCGAGTAATTGCTTTTTGCTAATACATTACTACAAGTTGTACCTAAAATAGTGCAAATATCACCCGAATTAGTGGTACCAGTGCCAGTTGCTGTGGCGACTATATCTAACATACCTGCAGCTATAGGTGTACCTTCTTTTAAACCTGTCTTTTGCGATGCTTCTTTAGTAATAGTACCTGCTTGACTATGAGATTTAATTAAAGGAGGAAATAGTTTTTTAACTTCTTTAATATCTAATAAATCAAGTAATTGTTCTGAATAATTTTCATTTTTGATGTTTAAAAGTGATGTGGAAGCATCTGAATATTCCATGAAGTAATTACCAGTCAACTTATATCGAATCCAGTCTTTACAAAATAAACAATATTTTGCTTTTTTTAATTTTTCTGGCTGGTTCTTTTTAAGCCATTTTAGTACTATAGAGGTTGCACCAGAAAACGGATAAGAACCAGTAATTTTATTAATCTCTTCTGATATATTTTTTTCAGTTTTTAATCTTTCAACTGTTTTACTTGATCTTCCATCACACCAAAGTATCGCATTACTTACTGGTGTATCATTTTTATCAACTAACCAAGCTCCTTCTCCTTGTCCGGTTACTCCAACAGCTAAAATATCATTAGGATCAATATCATTACTCCGGATAAGATTTTTAATGAGATCAGCAGTATTTTCCCACAAGTAATTCATGTCTTGTTCAGCTTTATTATTTATTTCAATAACTTTATTTTCAGTAGTTAATTTAAATTTTTCTCTACCATTTAGATCAAACAAAACTGCCTTAGTATTTGAAGTGCCTGCATCTAATCCTAATAAATATTTCAAGATAATCCCCCTATGCTCAGTCAATTATATTTTTGGCTACTGTATTATCAGTTATTAATACATCAAGATGTCTACCTCTTAAAGCTCCTTTAATAGCGGCAACTTTTTCTTTTCCACCTGCTATTCCTATAACTAAGTCTATTTCATTTAAATCTGATAGACTAGGACCTATTACTCTATTATTAATCTCATTCAATACTGGTTCACCTTCAATGTTAAAGTAATGAGAACATATATCTCCTACACAATTTTCTTCTTTTAATTTTTGAAAGTCTTCTTCAGAAAGATAATTGTGTTTAAACAAAGTTGCATTTCTACTTAATTCACCAATACCAACCATAGCCATATCACATTCATAAATCTTATCAAAAATACTTTTTATACTCCTATCTGACATTAATGTTTGTTTTGTATTAATATCTTTAACTATCGCTGGAGCGTACATTATATTCGGCTTACCATTAAATGCATCTGCAATTGCCCGGGTTATTTCATCTGCATTGATCGACCTATGCTCCATATTTAGTCCACCTACTAGTTGGACTACAGAGATATCTTTTTTCTTTGAATTAGTTATATTCTCAGCCACAGAAGATAGTGTTTTCCCCCAAGAAACGCCGATGGTCGAGCCTCTTTTTACTACCTTATCCAGATAATTAGCACCAGCTATACCTAACTTTTCAATTAAATTTTCTTCCTCATCATTATCAATAATTATAGCTTCTTTTAAGGAATATTGTTTTTCTATCTTTTTTTCCATTTCTATGTAATAATTTTCATATCCATTAATAGTTATATTAACAATACCTTCATCTACAAGAGTACCAATTAATCTGTTTACCTTTTGTCGAGACACAGACATTTTTTTAGCTATTTTCCCTTGGGTCATTCCGAGCTTATAATAATAGTATGCTATTTTGATTAATTCTCTTTTTTTATTATTCATATTTATAAAACACCTTATTTCTGCCCATATGTTTTAAATTTCTCAATCATTAATTCCATTTCTTCTTCCGGTAGAATTACAGGATCCCCTATTGCTTTTGTTCTATAATAAACTTCAGCCGAAAATTCAATTTCTTCAGCTGTGGCAAAAGCTGTTGCAATATTATTACCTACAGCGAGTAAACCATGATTTGCCAATAATGTAGCATTAAATTCATCTGTCATTGCTTCATATGCATTTTCTGCTAACTCCGGTGTCCCATAAGTAGCATAATCTGCACACGGTACTTTTTTTCCAGCAAAAGCCACTAGATAATGTACAGGTGGAATTTCATAATTTAATGATGCTATAGTAGTAGAATAAATAGAATGAGTATGAATAACTGCTTTTACATCATCTCTTTTTTTATAAAAAATACTATGCATTGCATATTCACTTGAGGGTTTTTTATCACTATCAATCTTATTACCGGATAAATCCATAATAACTACATCTTTTGGTTTAATTTCAAAATAATCTATACCACTGGGGCTAATAGCCATTAAGTCTTGTTTGGAATTATAAATGCTCAAATTTCCGCCTGTGCCTGTTGTTAAACCTGATTTTATTAACTTCTTGCCATAACTAACAATTTGGTTTCTTTCTTTTTCTAGTAAAATTGGTCTCACTCCTTAATAATTTATGTTACATTTGTAATAGCACCTTACATTTGTAATATACAAGATTAAATTGCTTTCTCCTCCCTAAATTTGAAATTTTTTAGAATTTTTTAAATATATATTGTTATATCCACAATACTTTTTATGTGAATTCTCGAATTTGATATTTAAATAACTTCATTATAATAGTAATTAATATTTATAGTAATTAATATTTAATAATCCATTAAAAAACCCCCTCATTTTCATGAGAGGGATTAAAAAAATGCAAATTAGATAGAATTATATTATTAATCAACCAAATTTTTTAAAAAATTATGGTTTATTAACTAAAATTAAAAAGTGCCTTTTTAAATTTTCTTTGTTCTTTGCAAGATATAATGCACGTTTTTCTTGAATTTATTCCTGGATTTTTTATTTCTAGGGTCTCCCCTTTTTAAAAGAGGGAGAAAAATACCATTTTATACTTTCTGCTACTTCAATCTCAGCAAAAACCTATTCTGCCAGTCGATAGTACCCCTCTAGTACCCTCTATACCTGCCCGATCATAAACTTTGTCCCACAAGTTTAGGGGCGTAACAAACTTTTACTTAGTAATTAGGCAAAATATTGCAGATAACGTCCCGAGTGTTCCCAACGTGCCTCTGTCCGAAGAGCCTAGTACAATATTTGCCCATATTAACTTTCCGCTTATTTCATCATTTATCCACACAAACCTCGTACCAGAAGGATAGGCTGTATTTTAGCTGTCAACGGGAACACTATGTTATCTGCTTTATTTTGCCGTAGCTTAATAAAATTTAATATTTCTTCATTAATGAAACACCATCAAGATTAATTTCCACTTCGCCGGCAGCAGGGGTTTCCAGATACAACTTAACCCGAGCCAAGTGATCAGCTTCTTCCGGAACATGATCAAACTTCCAGCTTATTTTTGTAGGATAACCAGAAAGAATTAACTCTTTGAGATAACAATTAACATTTCCTCCATCATTTTTATTACCAATAGTAACATAACGATGATATACATTTGTTCTTTGACCTTTATGATCATAAAAACTATAATTATCTGGAAATAGTAAAGTCAATTCAGTATCTTTCCCTTTGGCCTCAGCTGTACCGTGGAAAGTAACCTCATCTTCTGACCTGGTTACCCTATCAATATGAATTATAAAGTCTGGTGTTTCCACTTTTTTAATCACTGTCGTGGATATTTTATTATCAGAATCTCTATCAGCAAAATCACCCTCATTACCCATACCACCGGACAACTTTATATTTACTATATCTCCTGTTTTAGGTGATTCTTTCGCTTCTTTTACACTTACAAGTGACGTATCTTTATCTACGGAAGATACTACTATTTCCCCAAGAGATATTTCCATGGGCTCTTCTTTACCTTCAATTTCAATTTTCCGCTTCAAACTTCCTTCCTGTTCTTCCTTAATACCATCTTTACTACCTTTATTTATAACTAAACTTTCTCCAACTTTAGCAACAACCTTTGCTGTAAGCTCTTTATCTTCGGGAATTTTAGTTCCTTCTGCAAATTTTTCTTTTTTATCTACAGTATCTTTAGTAATTTTGTTTAAGGCTTTCTCTATAGCCTTACCGGCTGCAGAATCGGCAAAAGCTTCACTACCAAAAGAAACTCCCTTTAAATTAGATATTTCAAATCCAGTATCTGAAGCCTCACCAATACCCTCATAATTAGCTAAAACTTCACCAGAAATAGTATCTACCAGACGTGCAGTTAACTCTACATTAACATCTACCCCTGATAATGAAAAATCTCCAATAGATAATTCACCTGATTCTTTTACCTTTAATTTTTTTAATCTCCCTAAAATCAAAAGATTAGTATCTACCATCCTGGACATCTGGGCTGCCAATGATAAATCCAGGCTATCACCAGTTTTATAATTCAATTGATTTAGTACTTCCTCTACCCTTGACCTATCCACTACTTCGACAACCTCTTCATTGGCCAGTTTTTCTGTATATTGACGGGCAATACCCTCTAATGTTTTCCGGGCAAATTCCTCATCATCTGTCCAGCTCATATCATCTGCCTCAAATCCAATTATTGCTACTTTCGCTGTTTCTGCCTGTGCCACTCCCATTAGCGAAATGCCTACAAAAAGTAAAATAAATATTAAAAGAAAATATTTGTTCTTACAATCCAACATTTTTTCAACCCCTTATTGTGATTAATTTTGAAATTATTATAATTTACTTTTCACTTTTAAACTCATACTTAAAATTCACTGTTTATTTATAAGCTTATTAATTTTGACAGTAAGTCTATTTTGAGTATCTTTTAATATGTTTTAATCTATCATAAATTTCTTTCTCAGAGATTACTTCCTGAAATTTAGTGTTTCTAATATTCCGCTTTTGTCAACAAGTAAATCAGTAATAATCTGAGCTGAAAGGTAGTTTTTTCTCATTTTTTTGCTATTCAATAAAAATATCTCAAGTATTTTCAGAGCATTAAATATATGTTCTCTACTTCGCTCCATTTTTTTCCTGAATTTATTTATATCTTCATTAGTAACCAAAAAAGTACCTTAATAAAAGTGGCCTTTTCTTTGTAAATATGAATCTAATAAAATTTACTACTTATTTTCTTCCAGTCAGTATCTTCTTTATATAATTCCCAGACAATTTTCTCTAAAACCTCATAATCTCAGATAAGGAAATTCAAATTCCAATTACCCATCTGAAATGGACTTGCTTCCCAGAATAGGATATTATCTTAGTGAGATTTAAGTTCAATCAACCTTGAATTCAAGTCATCTTTTTGTAAGCCATCTGGTTCCATTAATATGGGTTTTTAATATGTATTTTTGTTTTTTTAACCCCTGGAATTTCTTCCTAACTTCTGCTGTTATCTTCCTACCTTTTTAGATTACTTGCTGAACTTGCCCACCTTCTATAGCTTTTAGATATTCAACTATTTCTTTATCCTTACAATATTTTTTTATATAGTCTAAAACTGTCCAACCCTTATTTTTACCCTTCATCTCAACATTTAAATTCGCTCCTTTATTTACCAAATATTTTACTACTTCTAAATTATTACTGCCTGCTGCATAAAGGGAGTTTCACCATTTTCATTACAGGTATTAATGTCGACTCTTTTTTTAACCATCAATTGAACTATTTCTAAATTCCCCCTGCCGGCAGTCAGCATTAAAGGAGTTTCTCTACTGTTACTTACATTTACTTCTGGCCCTTTCTTTAGCAAAGTCTGTATTAACTTATTATAATTGTTTTATCACAGCGAATTTTTCAGTAGCATACAATAAAGCCGTTTTCCCTTCCTAATTTTTTACGTTAATTTTTGCATCGGGCTGAATTAACTTCTTAGCTGCCTATGTATTTCCCGCATCCAGGGCGTAGATTAAAGCAATTTTTTCTTATTCATTTTGAATGTCAAGATCCGCTCCAGTTTCTATAAGTAATTTTACAATTTCTTTGTTAACTCTCCAGAATGCCTCCATCAATGATGTTTCCCCACTATAATTTTGTAGATTTACCTCTACCTCCTTATCTATTAATTTTTTAGCTATCTGAGGACTGGCATTGGCTGCCCCCTGCTTCCAGTAATACCTTGACAGCCTCCACATTTCCTAAGTACGCTGCCAGCATAAGTGTTGTTGCTTTATAATACCCCGAACGCAATTGAATATCTTCTCCTGTTTCACTTAGGTTTTTTAATTTTCTTATATAACCACTTTTAGCAGCTTTAGCTACTTCATCTTTAGCACTAATTGTTACCGTTCCAGTTAATATCTAAATTAAAGTCAATATTATAATCATTTTATATTTAAATATATTTATACTTTCTTTCTTATTTCACAGCTCCCAATACATTATCTAAATTGATCCAGAAATAATCCCATTTAATTTTTTCGTCCTCCATTTCTGAGAACAATCTTATATTACTCACCTTTTCTTAATTATAATCACCTCCCTTTGCTACAAATAATACAACTTCATTTTTAATTATAAGAGAAAGAATCCACCTATATTTTATTTGATGGTACTTAATAGATTTTATAACTCAATTAAATGTTCACAACTAGACAAAATATTGGTGATAACGTCCGGAGGGGTCTCGATGTACTCGTGCCACATACCTGGCATGACTTTTGCTTGTTTTTGCAAAAATCATGACAGAGAGCATGTCCAAAGGCAGGCTGGATTTTATAGGCTGGATTTTAACCGTAGCGGGAACTCTCTGTTATGTAACGTATCATCGTCGTTTAACGTAATAAATCCAGTAAGTTATAGTAATAATACTTTCTATTTCTCATCTTATTATCAGAAAAAATTATTTTTTCATCTTCTAAAGTAGATAAATATCTCCTACAGGTCGTATCTGGAATTCCTGTTAATGTACTAATAGTTTTTACATTAAATATTGGCTTTTGAAACATAGCTTTCATTAAATCTACTACATTTGTACTGTTAA
>CAZGMM010000094.1:0-9909 GCA_964526845.1 uncultured Halanaerobiales bacterium
TATTCAAATGTGGTTTTGTTCTTTCAAATTTTTCCTTTGCCATTATATTCATCTCCTTTTAAAGAAATTTTATTCTTTATTTATTCACCAAGAATTTCTTTGGCAACATTCTTTGGCGTTTTCTCATAATGAGAGAATTGCATAGTATAAGTAGCTCTACCTTGAGTTTTGGATCTCAAATCTGTTGCATATCCAAACATCTCAGCCAGAGGTACATAAGCCTTTACTACCTGAGCGTTAGCTCTTCTTTCCATTCCTTCAATTCTACCTCTACGACCATTAAGGTCACCAATTACATCTCCCATATAATCTTCGGGCACTACAACTTCAACTTCCATTACCGGTTCTAAAATTCTGGGTCTAGCCCTTTTGGCTGCTTCTCTAAAGGCCATCGAACCGGCAATTTTAAATGCCATTTCAGAAGAGTCAACTTCGTGGAAACTACCATCTTTTAAAGTTACCTTAACATCTACGACAGGATAACCTGCCTGGATACCGTTTTCCATTGCCTCTTCAATACCGTCTTCTACCGGACCAATATAGTCCTTGGGAATTGCTCCCCCGGTAATTTCATCTTCAAATACGAAACCTCCACCTTCTTCTTGAGGTTCCATATCGATAATTACATGACCATACTGACCGCGCCCACCAGACTGTCTGATGAACTTACCTTCCACATCTTCCACTTTACGGGTGATGGTTTCACGGTAAGCCACACGCGGTTTACCAATATTTGCATCGACTTTAAACTCTCTTAAAAGTCTATCAACAATTACCTCAAGGTGTAATTCACCCATACCTTTAATAATTGTCTGGCCGGTTTCTTCATCAGATCTAACCTGGAAGGTTGGATCTTCTTCAGCTAATTTCATTAGGGATTGTGATAACTTGTCTTCATCAGCCTGACTCTTAGGTTCAATGGCTACCGAAATTACTGGTTCGGGGAATTCCATTGATTCCAAGATGATGGGATGGTCTGGATCACATAATGTATCACCAGTACTTGTGTTTTTTAATCCCACTGCTGCTGCCAGGTCACCGGCATAGACATTTTCCCTTTCTTCTCTATGGTTAGCATGCATCTGTAAGATACGTCCGATTCTTTCTCTATTTTCACTAGTTGAGTTATATATATAAGATCCGGCTTCTAATACACCAGAATATGCTCTAAAGAATGCTAACTTCCCTACATAGGGATCTGTCATAATTTTAAATGCTAATGCGGAAAATGGTGCATCATCATCTGCTTCCCTGGTCTCCACTTCACCGGTTTCTGGGTTTTCTCCTTCCACAGGTGGTACATCTAATGGAGAGGGCATGTAATCAACAATAGCGTCCAATAACATTTGAACACCCTTGTTTTTGAAAGCAGATCCACATAAGACAGGAATTAAATTAACATTAATTACTGACTTTCTGATTGCATTCATAATATCATCAGTAGTAATTTCTTCTTCTTCAATATATTTAAGCATTAATTCATCATCAAATTCAGATAATTGCTCTAATAAATTTTCTCTATATTCTTCCGCTTGCTCTTTATATTCTTCAGGAATCTCCACTCTTTCAAAATTAACACCGAGTTCATCTTCATAAATAATTGCGTCCATCGCAATAAGGTCTACAACACCTTTAAATTCATCTTCACTACCGATTGGCAGTTGAACTGGTACAGCATTTGCTCCTAATCTTTCTTTCATCATTTTGATAACTCGGAAAAAATCAGCTCCCATCCGATCCATCTTATTTACAAATGCGATCCGGGGAACTTCATATTTATCAGCCTGTCTCCAGACTGTTTCTGATTGGGGTTCAACTCCTCCGACAGAACAGAATAATGCAATTGCTCCATCAAGTACTCTAAGAGATCTTTCCACCTCAACTGTAAAGTCCACATGTCCGGGCGTATCTATAATATTAATACGATGATCACGCCACTGGGCAGTAGTAGCCGCTGAGGTTATAGTAATACCTCTTTCCTGCTCTTGTTCCATCCAATCCATAACAGCTGCTCCATCATGTACTTCTCCCATTTTGTGTACCCTACCAGTATAGTATAGGATACGTTCCGTGGTAGTAGTTTTACCAGCATCTATATGAGCCATAATTCCTATATTTCTTGTTTTCTCTAATGGAAATTGTCGGGCCATCATTCTCCCCCCTTCTTTAAAATATCAATATTCAAAAGTCTAATGTATATTACCATCCATAATGTGCAAATGCTCTGTTTGCTTCTGCCATTCTGTGTACTTCTTCTTTTTTACGAACTGCTCCGCCTTCATTATTATATGCATCTAAAATTGCTTTTGTTAATCTTTCTTTCATAGTTCTATCATTACGACTTCTAGCATCATTTATAATCCAGCGAATTGCTAAACTTCTTCTTCTGTAATCATCAACCTCAACCGGTACCTGATAGTTAGAACCACCGATACGGCGAGACTTAACTTCTAATGTGGGCATTACATTATTTAATGCTTCCTGTAAAATTGTTACCGGCTTATCACCTGTTTGTTCTTGTAGTTGTTCCATTGACTGGTATAATAGTGTTTCTGCCAAACTTTTCTTGCCGTCTAGCATAATTTTATTGATAAAACGGTTAACTAATACACTGTCATATACTGAATCAGGTTTAACTTCACGTCTTTCTGCTCTATTTTTACGCACGTAATTCCCCCCTTTAATCTTGATAAAATCTATTTTTAAGGTTATTAGCTAGGTTTCTTAACTCCATACTTAGAACGTCCCTGTCTTCTATCTTCAACACCTGCTGTATCTAAGGTACCTCTAACAATATGGTATCTAACACCTGGTAAGTCTTTTACACGTCCACCTCTTACTAACACAACAGAGTGTTCCTGTAAGTTATGACCTTCTCCAGGTATGTAACAGGTCACCTCTTTTCCATTCGTTAAACGAACACGGGCAACTTTTCTTAAAGCTGAGTTCGGTTTTTTGGGAGTCGCTGTATAAACTCTTGTACATACCCCTCTTTTTTGAGGTGATCCCTCTAATGCAGGAGCATTCTTTTTCTTCTTTTGTTTATTACGACCTTTACGGATAAGTTGATTGATTGTTGGCACAAAACCCACCTCCTTCCGGTTATTTCAGTAATGCAGCAGAGAACCAGCATCCTTATGAATGCTGTCCTCTGCGCTGAATACTTTTTATTTATCTATAATGATTAAATTATTAAAGGCCAAACGCCTTTTGTCTGCACACACTAGTGTATTTTAACACCTTTGATATGTGTTGTCAATACCTAAGACCTCATTAAATCTACTCTTCTTCAACTTCCTTGAGAATCTGGGTAACATCGGTCACATTTTCACCGAGTTCTTCCCCATCTCTGTACTTTCTCATTCCAGTTCCAGCCGGGATTAATTGACCGATAATTACGTTCTCTTTAAGTCCTCTTAGGCGGTCAACTTTCCCTTCCAGAGCAGCTTCAGTTAGCACTCTTGTTGTCTCCTGGAAAGAAGCAGCTGATAAAAAGCTTTCTGTAGCCAGGGAAGCCTTTGTAATCCCTAAGATTTGAGGAATAGCTTTTGCGGGTTTACCGCCATTTGCTTTAACCTTTTGATTGGTTTCTTTAAACTCATGTCTTGTAACAAGACTACCAGTCAATAGGTCAGTGTCGCCCGACTCTTTGATTTTTACTCTTTTCATCATCTGTCTGATGATTACTTCAATGTGTTTATCATTAATTTCAACACCTTGAGATCTATATACATTCTGAACTTCTTTTAAAAGATAGTTCTGAACGGCAGCTTCACCTTTTACCCTAAGTAAAACACTGGGATCTAAAGGACCTTCTGTTAGTTTATCACCAGGTTCTACATACTCGCCTTCCTGTACGATCAATTTAGAACCATAAGGAATCTTGTATGTCTTCTTCTTGCCGTCATCACTGGTAACAACAATCCGTTTCGAATTTCTTTTCTGAGTTATTTTAACCTTACCCTCTTTTTCAGTCATGATGGCATGACCTTTCGGGGTACGTCCTTCAAATAACTCTTCTACTCTCGGTAGGCCCTGAGTGATATCATCGCCGGCAACTCCACCGGTGTGGAAGGTACGCATTGTTAACTGGGTACCAGGTTCACCAATTGATTGAGCTGCTACAATACCGATTGATTCACCGATATTAACTTTATTAGTAGTAGCCAGGTTGCGGCCGTAACATTTTGTACATACTCCATGTTCAGATTCACAGGTGATCACTGAACGGATTTTTACAGTATCAATATCTGCTTTTTCAATTTTATCTAAATGATCTTTTTTGATCATTTCATTTCTCTCAACAATTACCTCGCCGCTGGCCGGATCTTTAAGATCCTCAGCTGCATAGCGGCCGGCAATTCTTTCTCTCAGAGATTCAACAGCTTGTGTTCCGTTGCCTCCGATTGCTTCAACATATAGTCCTTTTTCAGTTTCACAGTCCTCTTCTTTGACTATCACATCCTGGGAAACATCAACTAACCGCCTGGTTAGATAACCAGAGTCAGCTGTTCTTAAAGCAGTATCGGCCAGACCTTTTCTAGCACCATGTGTAGAGAGGAAGAACTCTAACACGTTAAGCCCTTCTCTAAAGTTAGACCTAATAGGTAGGTCAATAATTCTACCAGATGGATCAGCCATCAATCCACGCATACCGGCTAACTGAGAAATCTGAGAGGTATTACCACGAGCACCAGAAGTAGCCATGATATAGATGTTATTATCTTCATCTAAATGGTCTAAGAGGGCATCAGTAACATCATCTTTAGCTTGATTCCAGATATCTATTACACGGTGATATCTCTCATCTTCTGTAATAGCACCTCTATTGTAGTGCTCTTCTATTTCGTCTACTTCCTCATCAGCTTCTTTTAATATTTTCGGTTTCTCTTCCGGAATATCAGCATCAGTTACAGCAATACTGATACCGGAACGTGTTGCGAAATCATAACCTAATTCTTTTATATTATCAAGTGATTTAACTGTCTTCTCTTCTCCGAATTCATCATAAAGGTCATTAATTAAATCACCTAAACCACCTTTATCAATTCTTTCATTTATGAATTCCATATCTTCCGGTAAAGCCTCATTGAAGATGATTCTTCCCACTGAAGTATCAATTATTTCCCCATCAATTCTGGCTTTAATTGGGGCCTGCAGATATACTTTGTCTGTATCATAAGCTTTAATTGCCTCTGCCGGCCGGGAGAATATCTTTCCTTCTCCTTTAATACCTTCCTTGATAGTGGTTAAATAATAGATACCTAAAACCATATCCTGGGTAGGTACTGTTATTGGATTACCATCAGCTGGAGCTAAAAGGTTTGTAGTTGATAACATCAAAGTCCTTGCTTCTGTTTTAGCTTCTTCTGATAATGGTAAGTGGACAGCCATCTGGTCCCCATCAAAGTCAGCGTTATAGGGTGGGCAGACCAGGGGATGTAACTTAATAGCCTTACCTTCCACTAAAACAGGTTCAAAAGCCTGGATACCTAATCTGTGCAGGGTCGGTGCCCGGTTAAGTAAGACCGGATGCCCTTTAATTACTTCTTCTAGTATACCCCAGACCCTATCATCAACCTTTTCTACCATCTTCTTTGCATTTTTGATATTATGTGCATATTCTTTATCTACAAGACCTTTCATTACAAAAGGTTTGAATAATTCTAAGGCCATCTTCTTTGGTAGACCACACTGGTCCATTCTTAATTCAGGGCCAACAACGATAACAGATCTACCGGAATAATCTACACGTTTACCGAGTAGATTTTGGCGGAAACGACCCTGTTTACCTTTAAGCATATCACTTAAAGATTTAAGCGGCCTATTACCGGCTCCGGTTACCGGTCTACCTCTTCTACCGTTATCAATTAAAGCATCAACTGATTCCTGCAGCATCCTTTTCTCATTTCTTATAATGATTTCAGGAGCGCCCAGGTCAAGCAGTCTTTTTAACCTATTATTTCTATTAATAACTCTCCGATACAAGTCATTTAAATCAGAAGTAGCAAATCTACCTCCATCTAACTGTACCATCGGTCTTAGATCAGGTGGAATAACGGGCATGACATCCATGACCAGCCATTCTGGTTCAAGGCCCGAATCTAAAAGACCGTCCATTACTTCCAATCTTCTGATAGCGCGTCTTCTGCGCTGACCGGAAGTTGATTTAACTTCTTTTTTAAGTTCATCTACATCTTTTTGTACATCTATTTTACCTAATAGTTCTTTGATCGCTTCTGCTCCCATACGGGCATCAAATTCATTACCATACTTAGATTTAGCTTCACGGTATTCCTGTTCAGATAGAAGCTGTCTTTCACTAAGCGGGGTATCACCGGGATCAATTACTATATAGGAAACAAAGTATATTACTTTTTCTAAAGCCCTCGGTGACATATCCATAATTAGTCCCAGTCTACTGGGGATTCCTTTGAAAAACCAGATATGTGTACAGGGGGCAGCTAATTCTATATGACCCATTCTTTCTCTTCTTACCTTGGAACGGGTAACTTCTACACCACAGCGGTCACAAACTACACCCTTATATCTTACCCTTTTATATTTACCACAATGACATTCATAGTCTTTAGTCGGTCCAAATATTTTCTCACAAAATAATCCATCTTTTTCCGGTTTAAGAGTTCTATAGTTAATGGTTTCAGGCTTTTTAACTTCACCGCGAGACCATTCTCTTATCTGCTCAGGAGATGCAACTCCGATCCGCATTGAATCGAAATTATTTACGTTTGCCAAGGGTAATTCCCCCTCCTATTTTGTAAAATTTTTATCCTTCATCAGGTCTTGATAACTGAAGATCAGTATCTAGACCCAGTTTTTTAGCTGTTTCACTTACTTCAGTACCTTCTTCTTCTAATTCCATTTCATTATCTTCTTCCACAAATACGCGGGCATCTAAACCGAGACTCTGCATCTCTTTGATCAGAACTTTAAAGGATTCAGGTACACCCGGTGGTGGAACTTCTTCACCTTTGACGATCGATTCATAGGTCTTTACTCTTCCGATTACATCATCGGATTTAACTGTTAGCATTTCCTGTAAGCTGTAGGCAGCCCCATAAGCTTCAAGGGCCCAAACTTCCATCTCGCCGAATCTCTGCCCACCGAATTGAGCTTTACCGCCGAGCGGCTGCTGGGTAACCAGAGAATAAGGTCCGGTTGAGCGGGCATGAATTTTATCATCAACAAGGTGGTGTAATTTAAGGATATACATATATCCTACTGTTATATCATGGTCAAACGACTCACCGGTTCTACCATCATATAAGGTCATTTTACCATTTCTCTTTAAGTCGGCTTTTTCAAGGTACTCTTCAACCTCTTCCTCTAAGGCCCCGTTAAATACGGGTGTCTCGACATATAAGCCAAGTGCTTTTGCCGCCATACCAAGGTGTGTTTCTAAGACCTGTCCGATATTCATACGAGAAGGTACACCTAATGGGTTTAATACTATTTCTACCGGTTCACCATTTTCCTTAAAGGGCATGTCTTCTTCCGGCAGAATTCTGGAAATTACACCTTTGTTACCATGGCGTCCTGCCATTTTATCTCCAACAGCAATCTTTCTTTTATTTGCTATATATACTCTTACAAGTTTATTTACGCCGGGTTTTAGTTCATCACCCTGTTCTCTAGAGAAAACTTTAACATCAACTACGATACCTTCTTCCCCATGGGGAACTTTTAGAGAGGTATCTCTAACTTCTCTAGCTTTTTCACCAAAGATAGCTCTCAGTAATCTTTCTTCCGCTGATAGTTCAGTTTCACCTTTTGGTGTAACTTTACCTACCAGGATATCGCCTTCCTTTACTTCCGCTCCCACTCTAATAATACCTCGATCATCGAGGTCTTTTAAGGAACTTTCACTTACATTGGGAATATCTCTGGTGATCTCTTCGGGTCCTAATTTAGTATCGCGAGCTTCTGCTTCATGTTCTTCTATATGAATAGAAGTAAATGCATCTTCTTTTACTAATTTTTCACTTATTAAAATAGCGTCCTCATAATTATATCCTTCCCAGGGCATAAATGCGATAAGGGAGTTTCTACCTAAGGCCATTTCCCCTTGATCGGTAGAAGGTCCGTCTGCTATAATATCGCCTTCTTCAATTTCCTGTCCCTCTGTGACAATAGGGGTCTGGTTCATACAGGAACCCTGGTTTGATCTTTTGAACTTCATTAAATTATATTTATCTACATTACCTTCATTATTTTCAATTACAATCTTACTCGATGTTACTTTGCGAACTGTACCACCGTTTTTAGCAATCACGACAACCCCTGAATCTTTTGCAGCTTTATGTTCAATACCGGTTGCCACGATGGGGGCATCGGTCTTCAGTAACGGTACAGCCTGTCTCTGCATGTTAGCACCCATTAAGGCACGGTTAGCATCATCATTCTCTAAGAAGGGAATCATAGCAGCAGAGACACCCACCAGCTGTTTGGTGGAAACATCCATATAGTCAACTTTCTCAGGTGGTACCTCTAAAATATCACCCCGGTGACGGGCTACAACTTCGTCACTTACAATTTCACCGTCTTCATTTAACTTGGTATTAGCCTGAGCAACAATATTTTGATCTTCCTCATCAGCAGTTAAATAATCAATATCTCCGGTTGTTTTACCATCGACAATTCTCCGATAAGGGGTCATTAAAAAACCAAATTCATTTGTCTTAGCATAAGTACCCATTGAACCAATAAGACCGATATTAGGTCCCTCGGGAGTTTCAATAGGACAAATTCTACCATAGTGAGAATGGTGAACATCTCTTACATCAAATCCGGCTCTTTCTCTACTTAAACCACCGGGTCCTAAGGCACTTAATCTTCTTTTATGGGTAAGTTCGGACATGGGATTGGTTTGGTCCATAAACTGTGAAAGCTGACTGCTTCCAAAGAATTCCTGAATTGCAGCCACAACAGGCCTGGTATTCATTAAGGCCTGGGGAGTTACAACATCGATATCCTGAATTGTCATTCTCTCTCGAACTACTCTTTCCATGCGGGAAAGACCAATTCTGAACTGATTTTGCAGTAGTTCACCGACTGTTTTCAGTCTCCTATTACCCAGATGGTCAATATCATCTATATAGGCATCTTCTTCTTCATGTACCAATCTAACCATATAACGTACGGTCTCAATAATATCTTTTTCATCTAAATATTTTTTATCTTCATCAATATCTAAACCAAGCTTTTTGTTTATCTTATACCTACCAACTGCGGCCAAATCATATCTCTTGGGATCAAAAAATAATGATTCGATTAAACTTTTTGCACTATCTACAGTCGGGGGTTCACCTGGTCTTAATTTCTTATATAAATCAATTAAAGCTTCATCCTGCGAATCGGTTGAATCACGGTCTAAAGTATCTAAAATTACTTTTGAATCACCCAATAGATCAATAAGTTCTTCATCACTACCATAACCTAAGGCTCTAAATAATATGGTAGAGGGCATCTTTCTTTTCCTATCAACACGCACGGATATTATTCTCTTTTTATCATATTCAAACTCGATCCAAGCCCCTCTATTAGGGATAATACTTCCATTTATCAATCTACGTCCATCTTTGGTACGTTCATCATCGAAATATACACCAGAGGAACGAACTAGCTGATTAACAACAACTCTCTCCGCCCCATTAATAATAAAGGTACCTTTATCAGTCATAAGGGGAAAGTCGCCCATAAACACTTCCTGTTCTTTTACTTCACCGGTTTCTTTATTAATTAAGCGAACTTTAACTTGCAGGGGAGCTGAATATGTATCATCTCTATCCCTACATTCCTGAACAGTATACTTAGCTTCTTCTAAATGGTAACCAACAAATTCTAAAACTAAATTTTCCGAAAAATCTTCAATTGGTGAGATTTCTTCAA
>CAZGMM010000095.1:0-9838 GCA_964526845.1 uncultured Halanaerobiales bacterium
CTCGTGTCATTCCATAAAATAGCCGGTCTTATAACTTCTTTCTTTTCATCCAGCATTACCAGGCTGTGCATTTGGCCGGAAAGGCTGATCCCCTTAATCTCATCACTATTGATGTCATTTTTCTCTATTACTGTCTTTAAAGCCTCTTTGGTCGAATTCCACCAGTCGGTTGGATTTTGTTCTGACCAACCCGGCTGAGGTGAGAAAAGGGAATAGGAACTGGTTTCAATAGCAACCAGTTCTCCTTCAGCTGATATTACAATAATTTTAACATTACTGGTTCCGATATCTATACCCATTAAATAAGACATATTTTATCCTTCTTTCCTTAATTTAGATTAGTTTCCAGGATGTACTTATTTAATATTGCTTCTAACATCTCTTGTCTACCAGAACTTGTTTTAAACTCTCCTTCTTTTTCTAATATATATTCTTCCAGGGAAGCAAAACTTTCTTGACCATTTTTAATTTTAAGTCCGATATCCCTGTTATAGCTTTCATATCTATTATCAACAAAGTCCTCAAAGACTCTATCACTTAACATTTTATCTGCAATTATTAATCCTTTTGCATAACTGTCCATACCCAAAATATGACCATATAAAAGATCTACGGGATCCTTGGAAGGTCTTCTTACTCTAGCATCAAAGTTTAAACCACCTGGACTTATCCCATCATTTTTTAATATTTCATACATAGCTAAGGTAGACATATATATATTTGACGGAAATTGATCGGTATCCCAACCTAATAAATAATCTCCTTGATTAATATCTACACTCCCTAAAAGGTTATTAATTCTGGCTAACCTTAGTTCATGCTGAAAATTATGGCCAGCTAATGTAGCGTGATTTGCTTCCGCATTTATTTTGAAGTACTGCTCTAAATCATAATTTCTTAAAAATGCTATTACATTGGCTACATCAAAATCATATTGGTGTTTAGTTGGTTCTTTCGGTTTGGGCTCTATTAAAAATTGCCCTTTAAAACCTATTTTTTCGGCATGCTCAACTGCCATAGAAAAAAAGCGCGCCATATTATCCTGTTCAAGTTTCATATCTGTATTTAAAAGAGTCTCATAACCTTCTCTTCCACCCCAGAATACATAGTTTTCAGCCCCCAGATAATTTGCGACCTCCATTGCCTTTTTGACTTGAGCTGAAGCATAAGCAAAGATATCGGCATCACAGGAAGTAGCAGCTCCATTCGCATAGCGGGGATGGCTGAATAAATCAGCAGTTCCCCATAGTAAATTTATATCAGTTTCTTCCATCAAACCTTTAATCTTTTCTGCAATTTTATCTAAATTATAGTTCGTTTCTTTTAAATCGCGGCCTACAGGGGCAATATCCCTATCGTGTAAACAAAAATAGTCAACTCCTAGTTTATCCATAAACTCGAAAGCACCGTCTGCCTTTTTTTCCGCTCTTTTTAGGGGATCCTTTATACTATCCCAGGGTTTTTGTAGGGTCCCATCTCCAAAAGGATCACTCCCATCATGGCCAAATGTATGCCAGTAGGCTACCGCAAATCTTAAAATATCCTTCATCTTTTTACCCCTGATTTTTTGTTCCGGGTTATAGTATTTAAAAGATAATAGGTTACCGCTTTCTTTACCTTCATACTTTATTTCCGGTAAATCAGGAAATATTTCACTCATAATAATCCTCCTTTACAGCTTGTTCTTATATAATTATTTCCTATTTTAGTTTATTTTTCTTATCATATTCTGTATAATAGAGATGTGGAAAGGGGCACTTAGTAGCTACTAAGTGCCCTCTCTATTTATGTTACATATTCTTTAGAATACTGAATCCGGGTAATAGTAATCTTCGGCATTTTCTTCAGTTACTAGCTCAGCTCTTAAGATTACTTCAGATGGTAATTCATTTTGATAAAATCCATCTAATGTTTCTCCCTGCATTGCTTTTACTGCCATACTAATACCTGTTGCAATCATGGATGGTGGATATGTTACATCTGCCCTTACTAAATCACTACCTTCCATAACCATCTTAACTATGTCTTTGGAACCGGCTCCACCCAAGAAGAACTTAATATCATCTCGGCCGGACTCTTCATAAGCCTGCAGTACACCTTTAAGAACATCGTCATCCTGGGCCCAAACCGCATCAATTTTATCATATTTTTGTAGGTAATTTTCCATTATTTCAAGACCCTTTTGAGTTGACCAGTTGGCGGGCTGTGAATCCATAATAGTAATTCCAGGATACTGTTCCATTACTTTTTCGAAAGCCTCTACCCTTTGAGTGTTAATTACACAGGGTATACCTTCTAGCACAACTATATCGCCTTCACCATTTAATTCTTTGGCCATCCATTCCGCACTTACTCGTCCTAAGCCCGGGTTGTCTCCGGCCACATAGATATCAGCAACAGGTTCTGTTAATCCTCTATCAACAGAAACCACATAGATACCTTCTTCCGAAGCCTGTTTTACAACCGGAGTTAAGGGGGCTGAATCATGTGCTAAAATTACTAGAGCATCTATTTCCTTGATCATCAAGTCCTCAACAACACTCACCTGAGTTGCAGGTGAATCAGCGGTTTCTAAAAAGAATGTAATATTATCAGTCTTTGCCTCCCAGTCCTTAATAGCTTGTTGTGCCCAATATACTACACCACCGGTCCAGCCGTGGTCAGCCGAAGGAATTGTTACCCCAATTCTAATCTCATCCTGAGCAAAAGTTACAGCTGACAGAGTTAATGAAAATACGAATACCAAAGTCAAAATTAAAGCTATTTTTCTCATTTTAATTTTTTACCTCCCTTTTTTAATATGAAAAATTAGACTTTTTTAAAATCCCTCCTTATTGAGTATTTTAACTATTCTTTTTTCCTTTGTATCAATACAGCACCAATAATTACCAGACCCTTTACTGTCCCCTGTAGGTAAGGAGATACTCCCAACATATTCAACATATTATTTACAATTCCCAATATGATAGCTCCGATCAAAGTTCCAACTACTGAACCACTCCCACCTGACATGGCAGTACCACCAATAATAACAGCAGCAATTGCATCCAGTTCATAGCCTGTACCCGCTCCCGAAGAACTGATGGAATTCAAGCGGGAAGATAACAGGACAGCTGTAATACCGACATTGATACCAACAATTACATAGGCAAAAAATTTGGTCAACTTAACCTTAATAGCCGAATATCTGGCAACTTTTTGATTGGAACCCACTGCACAGATATACCGACCGTATTTAGTATGGTTAAGAACAACACTATAAAGAACGGTTAAGCCAAAAAATATCCAGACCGGAATCGGTAACTTGAGGAAATAGCCCATACCTAGTTCCGGGAATATTGTACTGGTCGATCTAAATTCACTGGCATCACTAATATATAAGGTCAATGACCTGAAGATGGACATCGTTCCCAACGTAACAATGAAGGGGGCGACATTCCACCTTGTAATGATAAGACCATTAACCGCTCCCAAGACTAATCCAAATAAAATACCAGCCACTATCGCCATGAAAATTGCAAAAATGCCTCCACCGAAATAGTTTAAGGTCATTATTACAATTCCACCAACTAAGGCCGTCATTGAACCAACTGATAGGTCAATACCGGCCGAGATAATTACAAAAGTCATACCCAGGGCAATAATACCCGTGTAGGAAACCTGCCTTAAAATATTGGTCAGGTTTCTAAACTTTAAAAAATAGGGACTTGCAAAAGAAGAAATAATAAAAAGTACCACTAATGCTATTAAAGGTCCGTATTTTTCAAAGTTGATATTTTTAACTAAATCCCAGAAGTTTTTACCTTCTTTTTTCTTTTTATCTTTCAATGTTAGATAGCACCTCTCTTTACTCCAGTAGCATGATACATTATTTCTTCTTCATTAATATGCTCACCCTCTAATATACCTGTGATAGTGCCAGATCTCATAACCACCACTCTTGTACACATTCCGATGATCTCTTCTAATTCTGACGAAATAAAGATAACAGAAATACCGGATTGTACTAACTCATGAATGAAGTTAAAGATCTCCATCTTAGCATTTACGTCAATACCCCTGGTCGGTTCATCAAAGATAAAGATATTGGGTTCTGTATCTAAACTTTTTGATAAAGAAACCTTTTGTTGGTTACCTCCACTTAAATATTCTAATTCGGTATCTAGAGAAGGGGCCTGAATATTAAACTCATCTACATAATACTTTGCTTTTTCTTTGACTTTTTTATGGTTGATTAATAATTTAGTATATTTTTTTAATGATATTAAGGTGATATTACTCGGGATAGTAAAATTAGTAAGTATACCAACCCCCTGTCTATCCTCCGGTAAATAAGCTATATCATTTTTAACAGCCTGAGAAGGAGAATCTATGTTTACTTTTTGTCCCTTTACATAAATTTCTCCGCTCGTCTTATCTCTAATCCCTATAATAGTTTCCGCTAATTCAGTCCGGCCCGCACCGACCAAGCCGGAAAAACCCAGTACTTCACCTTTTTTTAGATCAAAATTAATATCTTCTAACAAACCCTCCACATTTAAGTTTTTAACTTCTAAAACTTTTTCTCCTTGAGCTTCTACTTTAGGAGGGAACATCTGATTTAACTCTCTTCCCACCATCCTATTGGCCATCTCTTCTTCATCAAGGTCATCTGCATCTTCCAAACAGATAAATTCCCCGTCACGCAGCACCATTACCCTATCACAAATTTCTTTAACTTCTTTTAAGTTGTGGGAAATATAGATAATAGTGATACCTTCACTTACCAGATCCTTCATTAACTTAAAGAGGGTTTTAACCTCAAAGGGGGTAAGCACAGTGGTCGGTTCATCCATAATCAGCAACTTGGAATTATAGGCAATAGCTTTGGCTATTTCTACCATCTGCTTTTCTGCTACACTTAAATTACTTATCTTCTCATTGGGGTCAATTTCTGTATCTAATCTCTTTAAAAACCGGTTAGTTTCTTCTCTCATTTTATCCTTGTCTAACAGAAATTTATTTTTTTGATACTCTTTCCCTAAAAATATATTTTCATAAACATTTAGGTCATTAATTAAGTTAAATTCCTGGGGAATGGTATTAATACCAATCTTTTTTGCCTTCTTGACATCCATGTCCACCTCTTTGCCTTCAAAGAATACTTGACCTTCGGTCTGTTCATAAATACCATTTAATATCTTGATGAAGGTGGACTTACCGGCCCCATTTTCTCCGATAATACCGAAGATTTCTCCTTTCTTTATTTCGATATTAATATCATCAAGCACTCTCACTCCCGAAAATTCTTTAGCTATATTTTTTGTTTTGACCAATACTTCATTCAATTTAATCACCTACTTCCTGCCATAATTATTAATAATCTTATTAAAATTATCCTTTCATAGCATCATCAAAGGCCGCTTCATTAGGTTTGAAGTCAACATTTCTTACAAAATCCAGGGCTTCAGTTGCCCCATATATTCTATCCATGCCGGAGTCTTCCCATTCTACAGAAAGTGGTCCGTTATAACCAATATTATTTAACTCCCTGATGATATCTTCAAAATTAACATCTCCATGGCCGAGTGACCTAAAGTTCCAGCCCCTTCTTGTATCACCAAAGGTAAGGTGTGAACCTAAAATCCCGGCTTTACCATCTAAATTTACAGCGGCATCTTTCATATGAACATGATATATTTTTTCGGGAAAATCTCTTATTAAAATATGGGGAGTTACACCCTGCCAGATTAAATGACTGGGATCAAAATTAATTCCCAGGGTTTTTCTATTATCAAAAGCTTTAAATAATCTTTGAGTTGTATAGTAATCATAAGCAATTTCTGTCGGATGGACCTCAAGGGCAAAGCGAACCCCATTTTCATCAAATACATCAAATATTGGGGACCATAGTTCAACAATTTCATCAAAAGCATCTTCTACCATTTCCTCTGTGGTCTGAGGGAAAGAATAGAAATACTTCCAAACCGGAGATCCAGTGAAACCATTAACTACTTTTACTCCCATGTTTTTAGCAGCCTGGGCAGTATATTTCATCTCCTGAATCGCCCACTCTTTAATGGCTTCAGGCTCACCTTTTACTTTATCGGGTACAAAGTTATCTAAGCGGGGATCATATAATGCACCTACACACTGTCCCGCCAAATGGCCCCCCAGGGCATGACATTCAAGGTCATATTTTTTGAGCAGCTCTTTTTTCCTCTTTACATATTCCATATCTTCAGCTGCTTTTTTTACATCCATATGGTCCCCCCAGCAGGCAATTTCCAGACCATCATAACCAATATCACTCATTAGTTTACAGACTTCTTCAAATTCTAAATCTGCCCATTGTCCTGTAAAGATCGTAACTGGTCTACCCATCTTTATTTTCCTCCTTTAATGATTAAAAATAATGTTAACACTTAACCCAAGTAGAATTTGCTTCATCACTGTCTACAGTTTTGTTGATGAATTTAACTCCCTGCGCACCTTCGCGGGCTGTCGGAAACTTAATATTCAAATCTTGATAGGCTGTATCGCTTTTTTTGTCCAATAAGGTCTTTTCAAAGCTCGTATAGATATTAGAAAAGGCTACGAAATAGCCTTCCGGATGGCCGGCCGGTATCCTGGGAAGTTCATTAGCAAGTGGATAAAGTTCATCCCGGCCTCTTGACAGTATTTCAGCTGGTTTATCAAGGTAAGATATCTTGAGTTTATTTGGTTCTTCCTGATGCCATTCTATTGAGCCTTTAGTTCCATATATTCTTACTTTCAAGTCATTGTCATGGCCGACAGCAACCTGGGAACACCAATAAACTCCTGTTGCCCCTCCTTTATACTTAATTAAAATTTCTGCATTGTCATCCAGTTCTCTGCCTTTCCCAAAATAATCCAAATTTGCACAGAGACTATCTATTTCAAGGTCTGTAATATAGGAAACCATGTTTTCAAGATGACTGCCGATATCTCCTACACAGTTAGCTCGGCCCGCTTTTTTGGGATCTGTCCGCCAAGCAGCCTGTTTATTACCTTCTTTTTCCGCTAAAGTAGCTAACCAGTCCTGGGAATACTCACCTATCACAACCCTAATATCACCAATATCTCCCCTTTTAACGACCTCTCTGGCATGTTTGACCATTGGATAACCGGTATAAGTATAGGTCACGCAAAAGAGGAGTTCATTTTCCCTTGCTAACTTATCAAGTTCGTCAGCTTCTTGATATGTAAAGGTTAGAGGTTTATCACAAACCACATTAATACCGGCTTCTAAAAACTTTTTAGCGACATCATAATGTAAATGGTTAGGTGTTACTATCGAGACAAAATCAATAGGATCCTCTCTCTTAGACTCTTCCTCAGCCATTTCTTCATATGTTTCATATAGCCGATCTTCTGTTAACCCTAAACTTTTCCCGGTATTTTTAGTATTTTCATAGTCCCTTGAAAAACAACCAGCAACCAGACATGCCTTATTATCAAATACAGCCGCTTTTCTATGTACTCCGCCAATAAATGAACCCGAACCACCACCAACCATGCCATACTTTAAAACACCTGACGACATTACATTTTCTTTTCCTTCTATCATCTTGATCCCCCTTTAGAAATATAAATATATTTATTTTAATTTTAATATATTTGCTAATTTTCTGACTTTTTTATTAAATATAAATTTAGTTCCCTTCTTTAACTAACATATTTCGGTTAAAGATAATCTTCGCAATTCCATAAACAGTAGCTAATTCTCCTAATTTACTGTACTTTACTTTTACTTTATCATAATTAAATCTCAAGGCCTTTTCTCTTATCGATCTTTGCAGCGGTTGATCTAAATAATCTTTTATCTTTAAGATATTGCCACCAATAATTACAAGCTCCGGGCTTAAACTATTAATTATATTAGCTATTCCCAAACCAATATTTTCTCCTACCTTATCCAATAATTTTCTAATTTCTTCATCTGTATTGTTCTTTTCTATTTTTTTATAAACTTGGTCTATATTAATCAACTCTTTTTTTGTTATTTTACTATACCTATCATAGATGTAATTTTCGGAAGCTAGTGCTTCCCAACAACCTTTATTACCACAATGGCAGGTTCTTTCAGATTCGCTTTCTATAATTATATGACCAAATTCACCCGCATTACCGGAAGCACCCCTGTAAAGTTCACCATTAAAAATTAGACCACAACCAATACCTTCATTAATTGAAACATAAACCATATTGATATATTTATCATAGTAAAATTCTTTTTCTCCCAGCCCGGCTGCATTGGCTTCATTTTCTACAAAAATAGGGACTTTGTAATTTCTATTAAGATACTCACTAATTTTTTCTTTTTCCCAACCCAAATTAGGGGCAAATTGTAGTATATTTCTATCCTTATTTACCAGGCCGGGCACAGCTACCCCTATACCCAGTAGATCATATTCTTCAATTCTTTTTTCTTTTAAAATTTCTTCAATATGACTTAATATTTTTTCTAGTATTTGTTCAGGTGTTCTATCAGTTTCTATATAAAATTCATTCTTTTTTTCTACTTTTAATTTCAAATTGAAAAGCACTATTTTAACCTTGTTTACCTCAATATCTACTCCAATGATGAAACCTTTATTGGGATTTATCGTTAAGAATACAGGTTTTCTACCGCCCGATGAAATACCCTTTTCTTTTTCAATTACAAAGCCTTCTTCAATCAGCGTTTTAACATGGTTGGAGATTGTGGCAGCACTATATTCAGTTTTTTCTGACAATTCTTTGCGCGAAATAGGACCATATTCATTAATTAACCTTAATATACTGGACTGATTAAGGTTTTTAATAAAAGAGGAATTCCCTATTTTAATATTATCCATATTTATTATCCTTTCAAAGACTTAATTTAAAACTTAATTTAACTCTTAAAAGAACTTACACTATATAATTATCTTTGTATTAATATTTTCCTGCATAAAATTAAAATATTTTTATATTTTTAGATATCTTTGCAATAAAAAAAGACCAGTAAATACTGGCCTCAAAGTTTAACAATCATATTCTTTTATTCTTTTAAATATCTCTTTTACAGATAAAATTTCATTAATCTTCCATAATCCTTTACCTGTGAAAAAAACACCTTCTTCTAGATCTCCCGCTCTCCCTTTCAAAAGTGCATCTCTTATACAAAACTCTTTAGTACATTTTTTCAAGCAGTTATCACAATAGATCGGTTCTGGTGCTTCACCTTTCTTTATTAATTCTGTAAATTTGGTTTTGATAGCATTAGCTGGTAAACCGACCGAACTCATAATCTGCACTATGTCTTCTTTTTTAGTTTTAACACACAATTCTTTAAAATTATCTGCTATGTTTGCTTCTTCACTGGCTAAAAAGCGTGTTCCCATCTGTACCCCATCCAGTCCTAATTTGAACATATTATCTACATCTGCCGGGGTAACTATATCACCAGCTCCTATTACTGGTATCTCTATTTTATCTTTAATTTTTTTTATGAGAGGAAGAGCATCTTGATCTGTACCAAGATGACCGCCGGCATCTCCACCTTCAATAACTATTGCATCAGCTCCCAGCTTTTCTGATATTTTGGCAAGCCTCAGTGATGACACAATAGGCACTACGGGGACGTCATATTTTTTTCCAACTGTAAACATGTCTCTGGAAAAACCGGCCCCTGAAATGATTACATCAACTCCTGCTTCTATTGAAGCAAGTAGTGATTTTTTAAACTCTTTAACTGCAAACATTATATTAACTCCTATTATCCCATCAGTCATATTTTTAGCTTTTTTAATTTCTGCTTTTAGTTCATTAATCGGTAGAGCACTGCCTGCAATAACACCGATTCCACCTTCAT
>CAZGMM010000096.1:0-9399 GCA_964526845.1 uncultured Halanaerobiales bacterium
ATATTTTCATGTCCAGCAAGATCTTTTATTACTCTAATATCAACACCTTTTTTATATAAAAGTGTAAAACAGGTATGTCTTAAACTATGTACTGCAAGTCCTTCCCTATAGATACCAGCAGCTTTATAGTACTTTTTTAAATTATTTCTAATACTATAATTACTAATTGGCTTTCCAAAAGTATTTAAAAATACAATATCTGTTTCTACGGTAGGTCTTCTTACTTTTATATATTCTATTAATAAATCAGTTGTTGTTTCTGTAATAGGGATTATTCTTTCTTTACTACCTTTACCCTTTATTTTAATATAATTCTCTTTAAAACTTAAATTTGCAAGTTTTAAAGTAGATACCTCTGAAACTCTACACCCGGTTTGTAAAAAGAGTTGATATAAGGCAAGATCTCTTTCAGGATGATTACTCACCTTTGGTATTATCTTTAAAAGTTTTTTACTTTCATCTAAAGATAAATATTCTGGTAACTTATTTTCTGTTTTTAATTTTTTAAAATCCTTACTTGGATCTTTTCTTATATTATAATCTCCAGTTCTAATTAAAAACTTAAAGAAAGTATGTAATGCAACAATCTTTCTATTCATAGCTTCAGGGCTATTTTTACGTTCATTTTTAAGATAAGCCAAAAAAGCCCTTATATGTCTTGCTCTTATATTATTGACCTGCCAATTTTCATTGTCATTAAATATTCTATCATCAAGGAAATTTGCAAATAACTTTAAATCAATTTTATAACCTTCAATTGTTAATTCTGATAAGCCTCTTTCAATATCAAGATGGATAATATAATCATCTAAAGCTATCTTGAATTCTTTATTCATGATATCATCCTTTGCAATAGTTGGTAGTAATACTCAATTATATATTACCATTAAATACCATTTATTGCAAAAAGAGGCATCTTTAAGAAGCTATAAAGTAAGAACATTTGCGAATTCAACATTCTCGTTGTATTCCTTTGTTCTTTTTATTTCTTCAACATAATCAGGGTTCAAGTATAAAACAATAAACTGTTCATTGGAATTAAATGTTGCTTTGTCAATATCATGAATACTCACATAGTCAACATTTAAACCGTTTAAAGTTGAAACAATAATATCATAAATTTCATCCTGGTCCCCATAGATGAAAAACTCTTTCCCTTCATATTTTTTCTTAAGACATAACTTTTTTATTTTTGCGATTAAAACATTTAAAGCATTGTATGATCTCCTAATATATGAAAGTGTTTTTCTTGTCAGATGAGATATACCTTTAGGGGTTAATATATACTTTAATTTTTTTGAATCTAAATTTTCTACTTTTATAAAACCTTTTTTGGTAAACTTCTTTAATAATAAATTTACTTTTCCTAATGAAAAACCAGAGAGTCTAGCAATTTCTCTTTGGCTTAAGTCCTCATTATCATCCAAAATTTCAAGTATATCAATCTCAGAAGAATCCAAATTATTACTCCTCACTGTTCATGTGATGAACGATATGCTTAAAAAAATAAATTCCAAATAGAAAATTATTATATTATTATCATTCGGACGTTATAATACACATTAAGGGAAAATAATTATATTCCTGCCTAAAATTTAAAAAAATTTTATTTTTCGACAAAAAATATTATTTAAAGTTTTTGATAGTCATAATTATATATTAAAAGAACAGGTGGTTTAGTAAAAATATTCTTCTAACCCACCTGTTCATTATTAATTATTTTTCATCATCTTCTCTTCCATAACCACTTTTATGGTCTACTTCATCAATATTTGGAATTGTACCAATAACTGACATACCAGTAGCTTTTTCAACATCTTCTTCTAATTTTATGGTTCTATCCATAAATTCAATTAAGAAGATAATAAATACAGCTATAAATATGGCTAAAACAAAAGCAATTGCCATATTAAGTTTTAAATTCGGTTTAATTGGATTTTCATTAACTGTAGCTGTATCCACTACAACAATATCTGAAGTTTTCATTGCTGTTTGAATATTGATTTCTTCCTGTCTTTCTTTAAGCATTAAATATATATTCTCTGTTACTTTTGCTTCTCTTTGTAATCTTGATAGTTCAAGATTCTTTTCGGGTATTTTATTTAAACTTTCATTTAAATTATTAATCCTATTTTCATATGTATCTATTTGGATCTTTGAGGATAAGATTTGTGTTTCTAAATTTATCTTCTGGTTAAGTAAATCCTTATATAAAGGATTTGTGGTTTGGACTTTGGAACTAACCACTTCTTCTACTTCTTCCTGCATCATGTTTTCGATTTTTGCAATTTTTGTTTTTACTTCTTTAACTTTAGGATGTTTATCAGTATATTTTTCTTTTAAACCTGCCAATTCAACTTTTAGAGCAGATAGATCTTCTCTAGCATTCATTATAACGGGATTATTACTGATAGTTTTACTCGAAATGATTTCTTCATTTTCATTTTCTAGATAATTATTAACTTCTTTTAAACTCGCCCTGGCTTGTTCCAATTTTAATTGGCTTTCGATCTTTCCGGTTTCTAATTCTGAGAGCTGTTTTAATTGATTTTTGCTTTGTTCTTCCGGTTGGATAATCTCATTTTCTTTTTTATATTGCAGTATTTTTTGTTCGGTTTTCTCTAAATTGTTTTTAACGTTGGCAAGTTGTTCATTAACAAAATTAGAAGCACTTCTTAAATTAGTTCTGTTTATTTCTTTTAATTCATTTTTAAATTCACTTACTATATCATTAGCAATGGATTTGGCCTTTTGCGGATCCGAGTAGTTAACTGAAATCTCAATTAAATCAGTATCTCCTCTTCTACTTACGGTCATTTTATCTTCAAGGGTTTTAGGGGCAATTAATTCACCTTCTGAATTTCTTAAGCCGAGATTATTTATTACTTTATTCAGGATTCTTCTGCTTTGTAAAATATAGGTATAGCTTTCTGTATTATCCTGACCGGATAAGTTCAAGGACATTTGTTCTTCTAGAATATTACCTGAATTATTATCTTTATTTATCATAATTAAGGTGGAAGTACTGTATATTTTTGTCATCTGCTTGCTTAAAAAATAGCTAGCCCCTAAAGCAAGAATAACCAAAACTATGATGATCCACTTTTTTCTCCATAATAAATACATGTATTCTCTTAAGTCTATTTCGATCATTTCTTCTTCAAAATTGGGTTCTCTATTATTTGACTGATCCATTATCTCACTCCTTGTTACCAGCTTATTTCAAGTAGGGTTTTAATTGCATTAAATCCACTTACAAAACTAAATATCTGTGACCAATTGGGTGAATCTACTTCATTAATTACTACAACATCCCCTGCTTTTAATTGAGGATTTAAAGATTCTTCTTTTTCATCTAAATATTTTTTGAAATTTATAGTTTCATAATTACCGTCATTGTGAATTATTTTCACATCTTCCGCATTACCTCTTTCCTGAAGACTGCCTGATCGAGCGAGTAATTCAGCCAAGCGCATGTTCTCATGCCACTCATAAGTACCAGGATTTTTTATTTCACCTAAAATGGTAACAGTGGTAGCCTTATCACTTTCAGGCACCATCACAATGTCTCCAGTTTTCAAGGTGGGATTTTCTTTCCTCATATTTTCTTCGTAGAACTTCTTGATATTAACAAAGTCTACACTTCCATCTTGATGAGTGATTCGTAATTTGGTTTGATCAGCCTTTTTAGTTAAATTGCCAGAAATAGCAATTAATTCGGCTAAACGCATATTTTCATTCCATTTATAGGAACCAGGTTTATTAACTTCACCTAATATTGAAACAGAATATGTAGTTTCTGGTACATATACAGAATCCCCTTCTTTTAAGGTAGGATTCTTTTTGGTGTCATTAGAAAAAAGTTGTACTAAATCAATAGTCTCCGTTTTACCATCAGAACTATATCTTACCTTTTTAGCGGCTTTATCTGTAATACTGCCGGCTCTAGCCAAAAGATCGCTTAATTTTAGACCTTTTGCCATCTTATATCTACCGGGGTTATTAACTTCTCCAATTATACTGACTTCAATAATATTTTCAGGTATATATAAGATGTCTCCATCTTTAAGATCAACTTGGCCACCAACATCTTCTTTATCTCCTTTTAAGATACCTTCTAGATTAACAGAAACTTCATTTCCTTTTCTAATCAAATTAGCAGACTTTAAATTACCTTTTTCAGTTACACCACCTGCTACTGAAATTAAATCAATTATTTTAGCTTCAGGTCTTAAATTATAACTACCCGGTTTATAAACTTCACCCATGATAACAACCTGAATAGTGGCTTTTTCTTTTAATAATATATTAATCTGCGGATCTTTTATGTAATCTTTATATTTCTCAGTGATTATTTCCTTTAAATCATTTAAACTTTTATCCGCTGCCTTCACCTCTCCAATTAAGGGAAGATTAATTAGACCCTTATTATTTATGACAACTTCGCTTTTCAAATCAGGGTGTCCCCAAATAGAAACAGCGACGGTATCCCCAATTTGTAATATATTATCTTCTATTGCATGGGTTTCATTAAAAACAGGTATAAATAATATAGATAATAGCATAATAGTTATTAAAATCCGCTTTTTCATTAATTAGACCTCCAGAAATTTTGATATTTTTAGCTTATTATAAATAATACAATAAGAATATGAAAATACCTTTTTATTTTATTTTGCAATTTTTATAGTAATTTATTGAAAATTGTAAATGAAATTTTTCATAAATTTTTAATCATCATTTATTATTTTACATATACTTCCACTAAGATTCAAGTTTTATAGGATTTTATTTCAATTAATAATACTAAAAAAACAATTTTAAGCAAAAAAATATAATAAAAAAGAGCCTTATTGAAAGGCTCCAATTACTCCAATTCCTATAGTAGATATACTAAAAAATTACTAAAATTTATATTTTGTCTTTAAATAAAATCTATAATTTTGTGTTTCCGCGCTTAAGTTATCGATATATTCTAATTTAATTTCATAATATTTTTCATCTTTATCTAATTGATATTTAAAACTATATTCATTTAACTCCGATTCAATCTCTTTTAGGAGTATTCCTCCATCTCCCACATTAGGAGTAACATTAAGCTCATTCGGGCCGTTTTTTATATTTGCATAATTAAAGATATATTTTTTATTCTTTCTCTTAACACCAAACTCTATTTGGTATTTAACTGTGTCAGGACCATATTGATGCCCAATATATTTACCGAGGTATTCGTATCTATTTTCTGCAAACCTATGTTCATATACACCTGCATAAACATTACTATATTCTAAACCAACCCAGTAGCTATCTTCTAAGGGTACCTCAATACCCATTAGATGGGCCCTTTTATCCGGATTTGTAGCAAAGTCTTGGTATGGATATTCATCTACCAATAACTCACCGTAAACAGCAAAATTATCGTTATCATACTTTAAATCAATACCTATGTAACTATCTTCATAATAATTATAATCATTTTTTAATCCAAATATTTTTTTAATGGCGTAATATGGTACATAATATTGTGGAATATAATAAAGAGGATTGATCTTATTATGGGCAATCGCCGATTCAGAAATTCCTATTTCCAGGTTTGGAATTAAAGTATTATTTGTAAGTCTATGGATAAACATATAGCGATTGCTATCTTCTCCTAAAAATATGACCCCTGCTTCGCCCGTAAAATATTTATGCTCTTTATTATAATAAAACATAGGGAAAGCCGGGCCATTTTTGTTTGCAAATAATTTTATCTGAGGACCATTGACCAACTCAATATGTTTCTGGCCTAAATAGATATTATAATCGTTTTTAATTATTTTTGTATATAATTCATCTAACTTAATTCCCTGCTCTGTATCATATCTTATAGTAACATAATTCTCCGCTCTAGTCCCAACATTGATGCTGAACAAGAGAAAGAACACTAGTAAAAATAATATCAAAGTCTTTTTATTAATAGTAATAAGACTTCTGATAATAATAACCTCCTGATTTTACGGGATATTTATTTAAGACAGAACCTAGTATATTTGCATTTACATTATCAAGGATACTTTTAGATTTAACCAATAAATCAGTTTGAGTTTGATTGGAAGCCACTACTAAGATAATTCCATCTAATTTGGGTGCTAATGTTACGGTATCACTAACAGGAATGAGGGGAGCAGTATCAATAATAATTTTATCATAATCTTTTTTTAATTGATCTAATAGATCACTCATTTTATTAGAATTTAATAATTCTACAGGATTTGGTGGTATATTACCCGTTGTAATTATATCTAAATTCTTATCATTAGTTTCCTTTATTATTTCAGAATACTTTATATCTGCTGACAAATAGTCACTTAATCCCCCGGCATTGGCGATACCAAAAAACCGATTAAGTTTTGGCTTTCTTAAATCGGCATCTACCACAATTACTTTTTCATACTCTAAGGAAAGAGCATAACCTAGATTGGCGGTAACTGTTGACTTACCTTCTTGTTCAGACGTACTGGTTATTCCTATTGTTTTAGTATCTTCATCCGGATTCATGTATCTTAAATTAGTGCGGATAAACCGAAAGGATTCTGACACTGGTGATTTAGGATGATGTTTTACATAAAGTTCATCTTTTCTTTTATCTTTCATTTATATTTCCTCCTTGTCTATACAAATGGCTTACTTATTTTATCTATTTTAACATTTTTAGAAACATTTTCAAAAGTAAATCAAGAATTATTTGCTATAATATATTATAGAAGAAGAATAGAAATTATTACTCAATTTTTATTTTCTTGTCTGGAAAGGAGTGGATTAATAATGAAAATTATTATAGTAATTATCTTTTTCTTAATAATATTTTCTTATGAAATTTCAGCCCTCCCCACAAGTCAACATTTATCCATTGCTATTTTATTATCCGATTTTGTAAAAACAGAAAAAGAAGCCTTGTTTTATGGTTTTATTAGTCATGCAGTTACAGACAGTATAGCCCAAGAATATGTATTTGATATATTTGCTTTTAATAAAAATACGGATTATATAGCTATAGAAGGTTTATTATCAATTTTATTACTCAAAAGACATTGGGGTGATAATATCAAAAGAATGGCCATGATTGGGGCCTTAGCCCCTGATATTATAGACGGTATACTGATAGCTTGTGATATTGATCGTTATGGGAATGGTGATCATATATTTCCCTTTCATCGTCCAAATAATAGAAAGCCCATATCAAAAAATTTAACTTCAATATCTTCTATAATCTTATTTTCAATAAGTTATCAATTCTAAGTATTTGATAAATTTAGCATTTTAAAACTGATAAATTATTTTTCCCTTATATATAATAAATCATATTTAAGGGGAATTATCAAGAAAAAATAAAAGCCTATAAAGTTATTTAAAGAAAGAAACTGAAAAACCTGCCTGAAAATATAGAATAATATTTTAAAGCCCTAAAAATAAAATAAGCCCGTTGCAACCTCGCAATTGCAACAGGCGTACTTATAAGATTAAATATAAAATAATATCTAAATAAATTTGATATTTTTAAATTTTTATCTATGTCTTACAATTAATTTGATAGCGGTTCTTTCTTCACCATCTATTTCAATATCAATAAATGCAGGGACACAATAAAGATCAATTCCACTAGGTGCTACAAAACCTCTAGCTATGGCTACCGCTTTAATCCCCTGATTTAAAGCGCCTGCACCTATTGCTTGTAACTCGGCCTTACCTTCCTCGCGTATAACTCCAGCTAGGGCACCTGCTACAGAATTAGGACTTGAATTTGCTGCTACTTTTAATACTTCCATATATACTCTCCTTTCAGTATGAAATTGGTATTATATTACATATTGACCAAAAATAATTTTTTTCCTTCAAAAAAAATAAAAAAATTTTCACAATCTTTCAATTAGCAAAAATTTTAGAAAAAATAAAGTTTTGATATTATGCAGTATAATAGATTATTTATGAGTATATAAGCTTTAATTAGCTCTCAAGTCTTATAATTCGTTCTAACAAACTTTGACCTATAACGTAAGTTAATATATACTATAAATCGTGCCACGGGCTGTGGCGCAGTTTGGTAGCGCACTTGCTTTGGGAGCAAGGGGTCCTCGGTTCAAATCCGAGCAGCCCGACCATTTTTTGTAAAAATTTAATATGCCCTCATCGTCTAGGGGTCTAGGATACCAGGTTTTCATCCTGGCGGCAGGGGTTCGAATCCCCTTGAGGGTACCATTGGAGGGGTGCCCGAGTGGCTAAAGGGAGCAGACTGTAAATCTGCCGGCGATGCCTACAGAGGTTCAAATCCTCTCCCCTCCACCATTTAATTTTACAACCATCTTATTTGAAGATGGTCTTTTTTATTTTTTATACATAATAAAAGCCTCTTTACTTTTATCAAAAAGTAAGAGGCTTAGTAATTATTAAATATATTTAATTGTCGAGATCAAATTCCTTTATTATAACTTCTCCCCTTTTTCCGAAGGGTCCTAAAGTCTCTCCATCATATTCAACCTGAACTGCTATGCCATTACCAATTTTAAGTCTGATACTTTCCGTCCCATTATGGGTCATAGTCTCATCTTTATTGATAAAACCCTGAAATTTTAATTCTCCATCAACCGTAACTTGCAACCAGCTCTTTTCTTCTGCTATTATGGTTAATTCCTTGGTCTTTTCTTGGATAAGTGGTTTTTCTTCTTGTTCTTCTTCTGATGTATTATTATCATTTTTATTACTAGCATTATCACTTACCTGGTTATTACTTGTCTCACCATCTTGCTTATTATTTATTTCACCATTAGAAGTTTGTTCTTGTTGACCATTATCATTACCTGACTCAGCTTGCCCACTCTGTTCGGTGGTATCTATATCTTCATTATCACTTGCTGTTTTTTCATTTTCCTGTAATTTCTGTTGGTCTTTAGCCTTATTTGTTTGCGTATTTTCTTCTGTGTTGTTTTCGGTGGTCTCATTACTATTCGAGTTTGAACGGTTATTAGAACTATTTTGTTGAGCAACCTGAGTTTGCTCAATATTACTTGTAGTATTATTTTGATTTTGATCTGATCTGAAGAATAAGTTGTAGCTAAGTAAAACTAAAATCAAAACCAAAATAATACCCAATATAGCTTTTAATATACTGTCTTTATTTAAAATCTGTCCATTTTTTACTTCCTTTTGCTCTTTTTCTTGATCTTCTTTTACTTGCTTGCCCCTGTTTTTTTCATTTTCATACTCAGCTAATAACTCTTGAGGATCTAAATCAACTATTTTAGCATACCCGCGTATATAAACTTTAGTATATACTTCGCCCGGAAGCTTTTTATAGTTTTCATTTTCTAAGGCTTCTAAATAGCTTTTTTTAATCTTCGATTTGTTTTTTATATCATCTAT